>DTZQ01000331.1 GCA_012961305.1 Armatimonadota bacterium
CCTGTCCCCCGTCTCCGGTCCCCGGTCGGCAGGGCCGTTTGAGGTCGCAGAGGAACATGAGGATTGGCCCTTAGGCAAACAGCGAGGAAAAGACCGGTGGCCGCCAAAGCCTATTTTGCGCCTGCAATCGTTCTCTCAGAAGAGGTCAACGAGTTCAACGGCGTGCCCTTGACCGTGCCGGTGTTGACTGCCGCCCAGGTGAAGGCCCTCGCCACTGCCCTACAGCGGGCCCAGGAGGAAACCCTGGCCTCCCGTCCGGTGGCTGACCTGATGGCCGTTTTGGAGGAGGCCGCCCGACGATGGCAGAACCCTTCCTGGTCTTATCGGCAGCAGGCTGAGGAATGGCTCCCCCGCCTAACTCCCTACTCCCAGCCTGTGATTGCTCAGGGTCTGGAGGATACCTTTGCCCAGTTGCAACGCCCCGCTCTAAAAGCCCTGCTGTGGGAGGAGTTCGGCGACCCAGCGGTGCTGGACCGGTTTTGCCCCCGGACAACCGGAACGGGACGGGTTCGAGCCCTGGGCCCCCGCCTCACCACCCACATCCTGGCCGGCAACATCCCCGGTCTGGGCGTGCTGAGCCTGGCCCATGCCCTGCTGGTCAAATCGGCCAGTTTGGTCAAGTCACCCACCGCGGAGCCCCTGCTGACCGCACTTTTTGCCCGGTCCTTGGCCGAGGTGGATGCCACCCTGGCCCGCTGTTTGGCCGTGCTGTGGTGGCCGCGGGAGCGGACGGATTTGACCCGCACGGCCTGCGAAGTGGCGGAAGCCGTAGTAGTCACCGGCCAGGATGAAACCATTGCCGCCGTAAGGGCCCTCACTCCAGTCACCACCCGGTTTGTGGGTCAGGGCCATCGGTTAAGCCTCGCCCTGGTGGGACGCGACACAGACTGGGAAACAGCAGTACAAGCGGTGGCCCGCGACATAGTGCTGTTCGACCAGCAGGGTTGCCTTTCGCCGGCCTACGTGCTGGTGGAAGAGGGTGGGTCGGCCCGGGCCGGAGACTTCGCCCAGCGGCTGAGCCAGGCCCTGGCCGCGGCGAGTGTGGAGTTTCCGCGGGGCCGTTCCTCCCCGGAAATGGCCATGCGGATTCAGCACTGGCGGGACACGGCTGCCCTGGTGGGAGCAACGGTGTACGCCCCGAAGGAAACTGATTGGACGGTGGTGTACGACCCTCAGGCCGCAGTGAATGTGGGGAGCCTGAGCCGATTTGTAGTAGTGCGACCCCTGGCCGATTTGCAGGCCGCTCCGGAGGCCCTTCGTCCCTGGCAGGGCCGCCTCCAGGCCCTCGGCTGGGCCGTATCGCCGGGCCGACAGGAATCGCTGGCCGAAAGGTTGGCCCCCTTGGGCCTCAGCCGCCTGTGTCCCCTGGGTCAAATGCAGCACCCCCCGGCCACTTGGCACCAGGACGGACGCTCCCGCCTGCGGGATTTAGTACGCTGGGTGGATTGGGAGGAGCAAACGCCATGAGCAAATCTCGCCCCCGGTTCGAGTTGTTTCGGCGCCACGTGTGCCAAACCTCAGACGCCCCCCTGGGTTTGGAAGTGGTGCGGGCGGCAGGTTCGTGGGTTTACACCGCTGACGGACAGGCGTATTTGGACTTCCTGGCGGGCATCTGTGTTAACAATGTAGGTCATGCCCACCCCGCAGTCGTGGCCGCCGTCCAGGCCCAGGCGGAGAAGTACCTGCATGCGATGGTCTACGGCGAATATGTGCTGGAGCCGCAGGTGGAATATGCAGCGCGGTTGGCCGAGGTTGCACCGGGCGATTTGAGCGTGGTGTATTTCACCAACAGCGGTACTGAGGCCAATGAGGGGGCCCTAAAGTTGGCGAAGAAGTACACCGGGCGGCGACGGTTGGTGGCCTTTGAGGGAGGTTACCACGGCGACACCCACGGTTCCCTGTCCGTGACCGGCCGGGAGGTTTACCGCCGGCCCTTTGAACCCCTGCTGCCAGAAGTGGCCTTTCTGCCCTTTGACTGCCTAAAGGCCCTAAAAGCCATTGACGAAACCGTGGCCGGGGTAATTGTGGAACCCATTCAGGGCGAGGGCGGCATTCGGGTGCCCAGCGACGATTTTCTGCCGGCCCTGCGGCGACGGTGTGACCAAGTGGGAGCCTTGTTGATTTTGGATGAGGTACAGACCGGCTTCGGGCGTACGGGCAAGTTGTTCGCCTGCGAACACTGGGGCGTGGTGCCAGATGTGTTAGTCCTGGCCAAGGCGCTGGGCGGAGGAATGCCCCTGGGGGCCTTCCTCAGTCGGCCAGAAATCATGTGCACTCTGCGGGAAGACCCACCCCTCTCCCACGTCACCACCTTTGGCGGCCATCCAGTCTGCTGTGCGGCCGGGTTGGCCAGCCTCCAGGTGATTTTAGAGGAAAGTTTGCCCGCGCGAGCGGCGAAATTGGGCTCCCTCCTGCAGGCAGAACTGGAAAAAATGGGCCGGGAACTGGGCGGGGTGCGAGAGGTGCGGGGGAAAGGGTTGCACTTGGGTTTGGAACTGACCCATGCCGACCTCACTGCCCGATTCGTGCAGCACGCCTTAAAGCAGGGTATTATTGTAGGCTGGACCCTGCACAGCGACATGGTGGTACGCCTCGCCCCCCCATTGACCCTAACGGAGGAGGAATTGGAACAGGGCTTAACTCGCCTCCGAGCGGCTCTAACTGCTGCCCTGTCGGACCACGCCCCCCCGAAACTCTTGCAAAATTTTTTCAAAAATGCGTAAATTTGACTTCTCTCGAGCGTCTATATATAATGGAAGGGTAACTACTCAGCCGGTTCAACATGATTGACCGGAATGAAAATA
>DTZQ01000332.1 GCA_012961305.1 Armatimonadota bacterium
GGATAGAGGGGGGGTATCCTGCCTCCTGCATCGGGGTAGGGGACGGTGGCATCATCCTGTTTATTTGGTGGCTATTGGGGCCGCAAGGTTCCCAAAACTCGTTCCAAGACCGCCATTCCCCGTGCTACCAGGGACCGCTGGGCTTGCGTTCCCAGGTGTCCTATGCGGAAAACCTTCCCCTGCAACTTGCCCCAGGAACCTCCGACGACTACTCCCTGGGCCCGCAGAGCCCGGTCTAAAGCCGTCCAGGAAACCTCCGAGGGTACTTTCAAGGCCGTTACCGTCGGCGAACAGTATTCCTCCCGCGCTGGAAACAGTTCCAAACCCATCTGCTGTGCCCGTTCCCGGCAGTAGGCTGCCGCTTCCGCATGGCGCTGGTACACGCGCTCCAGACCCTCCTCCAACAGCAGGGTCAGGGCGCAATGCAGAGCCGCCAATCCGTGCCAGTAGGGAGTGTAGGGGAAATAACGCTCGCCCAAGGCCGTGCGCCAAGGTTGCAAAGCGTCGTAACCCTGATAGTTTACTTCGGCAATGATTTCCCAGGCCCGGTCACTGACGCTCACCAGGGCCAGATTCGGCGGACAGGAGAAGCACTTTTGGGTGCCGAACAGCCCCAGGTCAATGCGGCATTCATCCACTGCCAGAGGCACTCCACCGGCCGAGGACACCGCATCCACGTAAAAGAGCGGTACATCGCGTTTCCTGACCAGGGCACCTATTTCCTCCAAGGGGTTCAACGTGCCACAGGGCGTTTCGCAGTGAACCAGAGTAAGCATTTTAGGGCGATGTTTGAGGATAGCCTCCTCTACCCGTTGCAGGTCAGCAACCTCGTGATAAGCAAAATCGAGGCGCACCACTCGAGGGGTAATGGTCTGGGCCATCTCCGCGATGCCGGCCCCAAAGGGCCCGGTACTGACCGCCAGCACCGTATCTCCCGACCGCAGGCAACTTTTCAGCCCGGCCCAGAGGGCCAACATTCCCTCCCCGGTCATAATGGCGAAGCGGTTACGGGTGCCCAAAATGCGCCGTAGCAACTCCTGCGTTTCAGCATAGAGACGGGCATATTCCGGTTCCAAATCGGGCGAACCAAAGTCCCGCCGATACGCGGCCAACACCTCCGGCGAGACCATCGTCGGCCCCGGCACCAGAGGAACTTCATAGGTTTCCATAGGTATAAACGTTCCTCCTCACCCCAGAAGACGCCAGGAAAACTTGGACAACTGGGCCCAGTTCCTAATTGCCAAGTTTTCCGCTGTCCATTCCTCGGCGGTAAAAGCAGTGGTCGGAGTGGTTTATTTGGCAGGAGGCTGCTCCTCAGCGGGAGGTTCCTTTTTGCGCCGGGCTTCCTCTTTTCGCCGCTGTTTTTCGGCGCGGGCTTCTTCCCTCTGGCGGCGTTTGGCCTCTTGCTCCTCCCCTCGCCTTTGGGCCCGTTCTGCCCGCTCCCGGCGCCGACGTTCTCGTTCCTCGGGCGGGGGGAACAACCTCTGTTTCAGAACCTGCCCGAATTCCACCAGGCCCGGCCAGACGACGTACACCACCACTCCCAGGACGATGGCGAACAGGAGCAGCAGCCCACCCATGCGCCACCAATTTTTCGCCCGCGAAACAGCCTTGAACTCCTTCCCCTCGGCCTCGTGCAGACTAAACTCCCAGGTGGCCATGTTGCCCTCTATCTGAGAAGCGTTGGTGCCCTCAGGTGCGATTTTGCCGGGCAGGTGGAGGTGGAAGGTCACGGGCACCAATTGCGCTAATTTACGCTCTTCCTCCCGGGCCAGCAATTTCGTCAACACCAGTCGCTCCCTGTACTCATACTCTACGCAGAATCCCAAACGGTCCAGGGGCCGGCGAGCGAAGTGGATGTAGGGCAGACCCTTACGGCCTTTGAATTTGCGGCGGTAAGTTAGTTGCACCGTACCCGGCCACACTTCGGTGCGCTGGAACTTCCAACCTTTGGGACCCAGGTAACGCTCCAATTCGGCGCGGGCGGACGCAGCATGGTCGGCTGGCACTTGGAGGGTGTAGACTCTGGTAATATGTCCGCGTTTACTGACGTAGGTATCCACGGTGAGGCAGCCGTTCAGGCTCAGCATCCCCAGTCCCAAGAGCAATCCTACACTCCACGAACGAGTGCGTGTTTTTACTTTCATGCTGTTTCGCCCTCCTCCGGTTCCTCTATCACCTCCCCCTCAATTTCCTCGCTGACTACGTTCAACAATCGCCGACATTCATCCACTTGCTGCGAAAACTGTTCAAGGGAACGAGTAAGCCGCACGCTCAGGCGTTCTACTTGCTCCCGCAGGGCTTGCGGCGTCGCGGGCAGTTCCTCCATTCCCCCGAACAGTTCACGGCGGAGTTCTCGGCCCGATTTAGGGGCTAACAGTAGACCCGCGGTCAGACCCACCGCAAATCCCAGGGCCCCTGCCACCAACAGCGAACTCAACAGCGTACTTTCCCATTCCTCCTCGGGCGGAGGAAGGGCCGGTGTTTCCTCAGTCGGGCGAATTTCTTCGGCCATAAATAAATCCTCCTTCACATGAGTTTACCCTATTATACCTGATTTTTTCCTTTCTGTCGAGGGGAGGTAATCTCTCCCCACCGTGGGGCTAAGATAATCACCGCCGAGCAAC
>DTZQ01000333.1 GCA_012961305.1 Armatimonadota bacterium
GATGACCGGAGACCAGTCCCCAATCCCCGGTCCTCGGGGGAAGCGGGAATATCGGCCTCTGGCTGAGTAGTCACAAAACGAACTTAAGCCCGTTGGCGGGCTAATATCATTGCTCACTCAGCAACCCCTCAGCAATGGTTTCTAATGCCAAAGCCCGCGAGGCTTTAAGCAGCACAGTGTCCCCCGGCCTGACTAACTGCTGCACAAAAGGCAGGGCGGTGGGAGCATCGGGAAAGGAAACCATGGTCTCCGGCGGCTGACCGGCTTCGCGAGCCCCGGCAGCAATTAAACGGCCTAACTCGCCCACGGTCACCAAATAGTCCAGTCCCAATCCTGCCGCCCACCGACCCAGGTCGAGGTGAGCCGATTCACTTAGGGTTCCCAACTCCCGCATATCCCCTAAAATGGCGATACGTCGGCCTTCCGTAGGAGTATCGCACAGAACCTCCAACGCCCCTCGCATAGAGGCCGGCGCTGCGTTGTAAGCGTCGTTAATGAGCAAGACCCCGGTGGCTGTGCGAGAGGAGTGAAGTCGCAAGGGCAGAGGACGGGCCGCTTCCAGACCACGGCAGATGTTGGACAGCGAAATTCCCATAACCGTACCTACGGCCGCTGCGGCCAAGGCATTGGATACCTGATGCCCGCCGGGCAGATGCAGGTGCACCCGTCCCGTTCCCGCCGCGGTGACCAGGGTAAACGTGCTGCCGGCCAGGCCCTTAGTCTGTACTTCCTCGGCCCGCACTTCCGCCCCCTTGGAGCGTCCGTACCAGACTACGGGTGCGGGAGAACGGTCTGCCAGGCTCCTCACCTGTTCATCGTCCACATTGAGCACCGCCTGACCATCCGGCGGCAGCGCAGTCAGCAGTTCCGCCTTCGCCTCGGCGATAGCGGCTACTGATTCCAGCAGTTCGAAGTGGGTCACGCCTATGTTGGTCAGGACTCCGACCTGCGGACGGGCCAGACGGGCCAAGTAAGCAATTTGGCCCCGCCCCCGCATGGCTATTTCCAAGACCACGATTTCATGCTCCGGCCGCAGGCGGAACAGGGTCAGCGGGACCCCGATTTCGTTGTTGTAACTGCTTTCGCTGCTCAGGACAGTACGTTCGGTGCGCAACACGTGGGCAATGAGTTCTTTGGTCGTGGTCTTGCCACAACTGCCGGTGACCGCCACCACGGGAACGGCAAACCGCTGCCGATACCATCGGGCCAGCCCCCCCAGAGCCTGTCGCGTGTCGGCCACGTAGAAAAGTGCCTGCCCCGCCTGACAGGGATAGTCCCGCGCCTCGGACACTACGGCTCCCGCGGCTCCACCGGCTAAGGCTTGAGTGACGAAATCGTGGCCATTAAAGCGTTCCCCGTGCAGGGCGAAAAATAGGTCTCCCGGCCGGACCGTACGGCTGTCCGTGGACACTCCGCGAAAACCCACTTGCAGCGACCCCTCGAATCGCTGAGGGGCTAAGGCGGCGTGTACTTCCGCGGCGGTGAAAACAGTTCCCATGGGCGTATGGCTTATCCTCGTTTGGACAATTGGGCAACTGGGAAAAAGGACTGAGGACGGAGGTCCTCAGCACTCAGTCTTGCTGAAGATTGCCCAATTGTCTAATTTGCCTAATGGCCCCGTTGCCCAACTGCCCCCACCTGAGCCCGCTAAAGCCCCGACTCCAGAGGGTTATCGGATGATTTCTTTCTCTCACGGCTGAAGACGAGTGCCAGCCATCAGGTCCGGGGGCACGCCCCAGTATTTAAGGGTAGCCTCTACAATTTGGCGAAACGCGGGCCCGCAAGTGAGGGAACCGGTGCGGGAGGGGCCACGCGGATTGGCCATCAAGACCAAGCAGACCAAACGAGGTCGGTCAAAAGGAGCAAAGCCCACGAAGGAAACAATACGAGGGTCCCGGGCCCGATAACCAAGGGAGGTGCCCGTTTTCCCAGCCAACTCGTACAAGGGGCTGCGCACGAGATAACCGGTGCCTTCCTTTTCTGCCACGACCCGTCGCAACATTTCCCGCACCTCAATAGCCGTTCGTGCGCTCAAAATGCGAGGGCCCCGCACTTCAGGAAAAGTGGATACTACCCGGCCTCGATGGTCCTGAATCTGCTTTACAATGTGCACCGGGGGAAGGTAACCCCCGTTGGTGATGGCACAGTAGGCCCGGGCCAGAGCAATGGCGGTGACTTGGATGCCTTTGCCGTAGGAGACAGTAGCCACCTTTTGGGGGCTCCAGGGCAAGTGTTCTCCTTGGTCATCCCGGGGAACGTAAACATGACCACAAGCCTCATATTGCCGCAGACCCAAGCCGGTACGCTCAAACAGACCGAATTTACGGAACCACTTCTCTAACTTAGCCTGTTGGAGGCGTTGGGCCAGTTGAATCAGCACCACATTGCAGGAATCGCGAATAGCATCAGAAACGGTTTCCCGTCCGTGCTTGCGCTGGGGAGTGTAATAGGCGATGCAATGCAGAGTAGTCTTACCCACCCGCAGCGAGCCACTGCAGTAAAGCACCTCCCGCGGTGAAGCAACTCCTTCCTCCAGGGCAGCGCAGACGACCAAAGGTTTGAGGGCGGAACCTGGCTCCAAGGCGAAGGTCAAAGCCCGATTGCTGTGAGTAGCCCGGGCCCGCTCGCTGGAGAAATTGGCCAGGGCCAGAACGGCCCCCGTTTGGGGAACCATAACGATGGCCGTGCCCCAGTCGGCATCATGTTCGGTAACCGCTTGCTCGAGTACCTGCTCCGCCACCCACTGAATATGAGAATCCAGGGTCAACACCAAGTCTTTGCCGTGCAGAGGGGGCACGCGCACTTCCATTTGTTGGGGAATGGGACGTCCGGTGGCATCCACCGTCATCCGGCAAGAGCCGTTCTGCCCCCGGAGGAGGAGGTCGTACATCTGCTCCAAGCCCGTTATCCCGTGCTCATCTACGTCCGTGCGGCCTAATACTTCCCAGGCCAAGTCACCCAAAGGATGCCAGCGCTGGAATTCGACTTTCACTTGCACACCCCGCAGGCGCAAGTTCTCCACCTGTTGCGCCACCTCCGGGGAAACCTCCCGCCGCAGGTAAACGAAGATGTTTTTCATCTGCCTTTCCAAAGCACCTTTGCTAAGCGGTCGGTTGGGCCAGAGAGAAACGAGTGTGCGCCAAATTTCTTGGCGGATGACCGGCCGCTGGGAAGGGGGGAGACGAGTTTCGCCCGCATCTTCCAAGCGCCATTCTACCACTTCCGGGCGCGGTTGCAGCAGCAAAAGGCGGGACACTTGCGGGGGAGCCAGTTGCACCAACAGACCTGGCAGGGACAGACCCTCAATTTTCTCCGCGGTCACCTCATCTACCCCTTCCTGCAAGCAAATCAAGGGCACCTCTGCCGTGAGCCGAGAATGTAGGTCTTGGGGTGAAAGTCCCAATAGCAAGGCCAATTGTTCCTCCGTCGAAGGGGAGATTTTCAGTTCGTACGGCAAGGCATATATGGTGAATTTCGGGGGGGCGAGGCGCTCGGAGAGGGTTAAAATTCCCCGTTGGATGAGCGGAGCCAGACGCTTTAGCAGGTCTGGAGTAACCTCCCCAGGGAGGGGAACTGGCCGCAAGCGTCGGGTGAGCAGTTCGCGCAAACGTTCTTCGGATAGGTTCAGCACGGGTGCAAGGGTCTGAGCCACCTTTTCCAGGGCAGTAATTTCCTGTGGGTTGGCCGCGATGGAGTACACCTGTCGGCTCGTGGCCAAGAGACGCTGGTTACAGTCGTACATATCGCCCCGGCGGGCCGGCAAAATGAAAGTACGCCGGTAAGCAATGCCGGTGGGATTGAGATAAACTTCCCGTTGCCATCCTTGGATGCGGGACAATTGTCCAAGCGCGACCATGGTGCCCAAGACGAAACTCAACCCCACCCACTCCAGCCGGGTGTGAGGTCTGTGCAACATGGGTAGTTTACTCATAACCCATCACTGGCGACGCGAAGAGCAGTGGGTCCGCTGCCCAGGCCGCTTCCCGTTGAGTTGGAAAATTCGGCCCTAAGGCCCGAGGTGAAAATGGGAGAGCAGTTTTTGAATCGCCCTGTTTAGGAGCCGCGGGATACCCGATGAGCACAGCCCTTTCAAAAGGTAAAGGCTGCAACTCCAGCCGGACGATGCCCTCCTGAATGCGCTGCGGGTTTTGGAGGGCAGCAATGGTAGCCCGAGTCGCTGCATTTTTCTCCTCTAAATAGTGCAATTGCCTTTCTAATCGCTGCCGATATTCATAGCGGGAGGTAAGGCGGGCAAAGCCGGCCAAATAACATACCATCCAGGCAACGAACAGGCCCACCCCCAGGACGATGATAACCATGGAGAGGAGTTCGCTGACCGTAATTTGGAGGGACTCCTCCTCCCCCTCTAAACCCTCAAAGGGAGCATAATCTTGCCATTTAATTTGGGGTGCAGGCATGGGAAACACCTCCTTCCTGATTTGGCAAGCGGTCAGCCGTCAGGCTTCAACTTTACGGACACCTTGCTGATTGCCTCAGCCGAACGCCTACCCGATTTTCACTCCATTCGCTCCAGAACCCTTAAAGTCGCACTGCGGGCCCGACGGTTGCGAACCATCTCCTCCCGCGAAGGCCGCACCGCTTTCCGGGTGACCAAACGGTACTGGCTCCCCGGCGGCACCGAAGCGTTGGGTTCCCCCGCCGGCTTGGTCAGGGCCGCAAACTGCCGTTTCACACACCGCGCCTCTAAGGAGTGAAAGGAGATTACCGCCAGCCGGCCTCCTGGGGAAAGCAACCCCGGAGCAGTCCGTAACACTTGCTCTAAGGCCCCAATTTCGTCATTCACTAAAATGCGTAGCGCTTGACACACCCGGCTCATCGCCGACCGCCAGCGAGGACGGGCCGAAGGAGGAAGGCTCCCTCGTACCACCTCTACCAATTCGGCCGTAGTGTCCAGGGGTCGGCGCTGACGTTGCTGGACGATATTACGGGCAATGCGCCGGGCCCATCGTTCCTCTCCGTAGCGACGCAGTATATCCCGCAATTGCTCCTCCGGCCAGGTGTTGACCACCTCTGCCGCGGTCAACTCCTGCCGCGGATCCAGCCGAAAATCGAGGGGACCGGGCGTTTGGTAACTGAACCGCGGAGAGGTGATTTGAAAAAGGGACAAACCCAAGTCCAGCAGAATCCGGTCCACCCGCTTGATGCCCCAGTGGCGCAAAATCTCCGGCAGATGCACAAAGGACTCCTGCACCAGGGCGACCTGTGCGGCGTAACCCCGCAGGCGGTGGCGGGCCCAGGAGAGGGACTCTGGGTCGCGGTCCACACCGACCAAAAACCCTCCCGACCCGATGCGCTCCAAACAGGCCAAGGCGTGACCCCCCAAGCCGACGGTCCCATCTACCACCAAGTCGCCCGGCTGTAAAGCGAGCAGCCTCACTACCTCCCTCAGAAGCACCGGTTGGTGCTCCGGCAGAGCATTTCGGCGGGCGGAAATGGTTAGTCCCTCAGCCATGCCGCGACTCCGAAGGATGGTTGGAC
>DTZQ01000334.1 GCA_012961305.1 Armatimonadota bacterium
TCCAGCATCAACCCGGTGAGGAGACCGCGATGGCGAGAAAGAGAAAGAAACCCTCCCTGGACCTGGAGAAGTTCCGGCGCTTGCTGTTAGCGGAACAGGCGCGGTTGACCCGGGCCAACCGGGAACTGCACGAGCGTACCCGGACGGAAATGGATACTTCCGATGCCTTTCAGGACTACGATGACGTAGCCGCTGATCTGGCCGCGGAAGCCCAGGAACGGGGGAAGAACTTCGCCGTGGAGCGAAACATTCACGATTTGCTGATGAAAATCCAGTACGCGCTGGAGAAAATCGAGGAAGGCACCTACGGGTTCTGTGATTCCTGCGGGGCCGAAATAGGCGAGCGCCGGTTGGAAGTCCTGCCCCATGCGGAGTTGTGTATCGAATGTCAGAGTCGGTTGGAAGCCTCATGAGGACTCAATCGCGGCGAAGGCTGTGGTTTTATGCCCTGGCCTCGGTGGTGGTTCTGGCGGACCAGGGAACTAAGGCTCTGATCCGGTACTGTTTTACCCCGGAAATGTCTTGGCCGCTGTGGCCGGGGGTGTTCCACCTGACCTACGTGCGCAACCGGGGGGCGGCTTTTGGACTGCTGAAACACTCGGAACTGGCTCAATGGTTGTTTGTGGCCGTCGCGGGGGCCGCCATTGTGGGTTTCTTCATCTATCGGCGGCAAATCCTCTCCGGCGGTAACCTGCTGCGAGTAGCCTTTGCTTTGCTGCTGGGCGGAACGGTGGGCAACCTGCTGGACCGCCTGCGATTCGGCTACGTGGTGGATTTTTTGGACTTTCGCATTTGGCCGGTATTCAATCTGGCGGACATCGGCATTACTGGCGGCGTTGTGTTGTTTATGGCCCACCTGATTTACTTGGAAATTCGAGACCTGCGGATGGCCCGGCCAAGGGAAGCGGTCGCCGATGATACCGCCGAGAACCTCAAATCTGAAATCTGAAATCTCAAATCTCATGTACCCAACACTAATCGAATGGGGATGGTTCAAAATTCACTCCTACGGCTTCATGCTGATGGTTGCCTTCGCCGTAGGGGTGCTGTTTTCCCTGAAGCGGGCCGAGCGCTACGGTATCGAACGCGAGCACATTATGGATGTGGCCCTGTACATCCTCATTGCCGCTATCGTCGGCGCGCGGTTGATGTTCGTACTTTTAGACCTCCTCAACGGCAGCACCGCTTATCTGCGCGAACCACTGCTGATTTTCAAGACCTGGCGGGGAGGATTGTCCTTCCACGGAGGGTTCCTGGGGGGGTTAATTGCCGGAGTAATTTACTGCCGTCGGCATGGGATTTCGCCTCTGGTGTTGGGCGATGTGGCCGCCCCAGGAGTGGCCCTGGGTTACGCTATCGCTCGAATTGGTTGCCTCCTCCACGGTTGCTGCTACGGCACCCCGACCGATTTGCCCTGGGCCCTGCGGTTCCCGCTGGAAGGCCACCGCGACCAACTTACCCCTCCCTCCCATCCTACCCAGATTTATTCCTCGGTGGGTGGGCTTATCGTGTGTGGCCTGCTGCTGTGGTTGGAGCGCTGGCGGGACTTTCCGGGGTATCTGTTCTACCTCTTTATCATCCTCTACTCGGTGGAGCGGTTCATAGTCGAATGCTTCCGCAAAGGCGCTACGGCCCGCGTGCTGGTCGCCGGACTGACGGAAGCCCAAGCAGCCAGTTTGGCCATCCTTCTGGTTACCAGCATTCTTTTCCTCCGTGGCCGAGGGGCAAAAAAAGTCCCGACCGCCACTTCAAAGTCGCCTCCTCCCCGGCAGAAAAACCGCCGCCGGAGGCGTAAAACTTAAAGCGTAAATGCCTTTCACCCATTTTGCTTTTCACGCCTCACGTTTCGCGTATTGGGCAGCCTGCGATGAGCAATACATCACCTCGCCGACATCGGCTCCAGGTGCCCCCCGAACGGGCCGGGAAGCGGTTGGATGTGTTCGTGGCCGAAGCGGTGCCCGGCCTTACCCGGTCGCGGGCCAAACACCTCATCAGAGAAGGGCAGGTCACCGTTGCCGGGCGGCCCACCAAGCCCAGTCACAGGGTCGCCGCCGGCGAAGAAATCACGGTGCTCGTGCCCCCGCCCCGGAGAATTTCCGTCGAGGCCGAGGACATTCCGCTGGACATCGTTTACGAGGACGCGGACTTAATCCTCATCAATAAGCCGGCCGGTTTGGTCACCCACCCGGCTCCCGGTTCGCCCCGGCATACGGTAGTAAACGCGGTATTGGCCCACTGTCGGGATTTGTCCGGGGTAGGCGGGGCTTTGCGTCCGGGGATTGTCCACCGTCTGGACAAAAACACCTCCGGCCTGCTCCTCATCGCCAAAAACGATTTTGCCCATCAGCGGTTGACAGAGCAACTGCGCACGCGCACCGCCTGCCGCCACTACTTGGCCCTGCTCTACGGCGATTTGCCGGAGGAAGAACTAACCGTAGACGCACCCCTTGGTCGGCACCCCATAGAACGCACGCGCATGGCGGTAGTGCCCACAGGTCGTCCCGCCCGAACGACCTTCCGGGTGCAGGAGCGGTTCGGCGATTTCACCTTGGTAGAGGCCCGACTGCACACCGGCCGTACCCATCAGGTCCGCGTCCACAGCGCCTACATCGGTCATCCCGTCGTCGGGGACCCCCTTTATGGCCGCCGCTCTGCCCGCCGTCGCGCCCCCGCCCACGAATCCGAACTGCTACGGCTGCTCACCCAGTTGCGCGGGCAAGCCCTGCACGCCCAGCGGCTCATTTTCGCCCATCCGCGCACGGGCGAGGTGCGGGAGTTCACCGCTCCCCTGCCTGAGGATTTCGCCCGGTTGCTGGCCTACCTGCGCCGCCGGGGAGGCTAACTGGTCCCTCGCTCCTCCCGCGCAGTTTTCTCCATTTCCGCGGCTGCTTCCTGGGGCGTCATGGTGCCTGCGAAAAGGGCATGGGTGGTGTCCTTGTGCATTTCGGCCAGGCGTGGCGGGAGGTACTGGTCGTAGTAGAGTTGGATGTCCTGGGCCTGCCGTAGCAGGGCCAGCACCTTTCTGGCCGGAGCGGGGATGTCCGCCTCTGAAAAATCGTAGGTCAGCGCACACAGACGGCCTGTGGCCACCCACTCCCGCGCCGTAGCCTCAGAGGTCAGTTCCTTCAGCAGGGCCACAGCCAAATCCTTGTGGGTGCAAGCGGTGGAGATGGCATAGGCGGCGTTGACCCCCCCGACCAGGTTCGTGGGGTCGCCCCGCCCCCCCTCCACCTGCGGGAAAGGAAAACAGTCTAATTTCTCCAAGAACCCCACCGGTGCCTCCGTCTGGGCCCGGGCCAGCAGCCAACTGCCCATCAACATCATGGCCGCCCGTCCGTTGAAAAACAGGTTCTGGGCGAGGTCTACGGTTAAGCCGTTAAATCCCTGGGGAAACGCTTCCCAAGCCGCCAATTCCTGCACCAACTCCCCTGCCCGGATGAAGGACTCATGGGTAAATGCGCCCTCGCCGGAGAGGGCCTGCTCA
>DTZQ01000335.1 GCA_012961305.1 Armatimonadota bacterium
CGGGGGCTAACGGTTTGAGATGGGCGGAGGAGAAAGACCGCTCCCTGGCCGACCAGGTGCGGGTGGAGATTTTGGAGGCTTTAAGGGCATTAACGGCCCAGGAAATGGATGAGTAGCCGACAAGGAGGTCCCTGATGAGTGCACGAACTAAAATAGGATGGGCGACCACGGCGTTGGTTCTGGCATCGGCGGCGCTGGCGGCCACCCTTCGTCTGGGCTACGGGGAACGAAAGCAAGCGCGGCAAATCCTGGCGGCGACCGGCGTGAAAGGGGGTCTCATCGTTCACTTAGGCTGTGGCGATGGTCGCCTAACGGTCGCCTTGCAGGCTAATGATAGTTACCTTGTCCACGGCCTGGAGCGGGATGTTAGGAAGGTGGAGCAAGCCCGAAAGTACATTCGGTCGCTGGGCCTTTACGGCAAGGTGTCCGTTGACCTCTGGAGAGGGAAACACCTGCCGTACACCGACAACTTGGTCAACCTGGTCGTGTCGGAAGGACCGCTTGAGGTGCCGCTGGAGGAGGTGCAGCGGGTCTTGGCTCCCAATGGCGTAGCCTATGTCAAGGAGGAGGGCAAATGGAGAAAAGTGGTTAAGCCCCCTCCTGGGGAGATAGACGAGTGGACGCACTACTTGCATGATGCGACCAACAATGCCGTGGCCCATGATTCGGTCGTCGGACCGCCGTATCATATCCAGTGGGTTGGTGGGCCCAGGTGGACCAGAAGTCACGACCATCTCAACAGCGTCAGCGTGGTTGTTTCGTCGGGAGGGAGAATCTTCTACATCGTTGACCAGGGGCCGACTGCCTCGGTCGCCTTGCCGCCCAGATGGTTCCTGGTGGCACGGGATGCCTTCAGCGGTGTCATCCTCTGGGAGCGTCCGCTCGGACCCTGGGAGGGACACCTGAGAGGTTTTCGCAGCGGCCCGGCCGGGCTGGCTCGAAGACTGGTAGCAGTGAACGACCGGGTGTACGTCACCCTCGGTTACGGTAAGCCGGTCAGTGCCCTGGACGCGGCAACGGGCGCGACGGTTAAGACCTACGAAGGAACTGACGGGGCAGCGGAAATTGTTTACGACGGCGGTGTGCTCTTCGTGGTGGCGGGCAGCCTTGACCCGAAGGAAGCAGCGGCTGCCAAACCCTTCGGTCCCTGTCCGCCCGTTCGCAGAAAACGCATACTGGCAGTAAAAGCCCGTACGGGTGAACTTCTGTGGAGGAAGTCTGATGAGGAGACGGCCGAGGTAATGCCCACCACACTGGCCGTGAGCAAAGGGCGGGTGTTTTTCCAGAACCCCCGCGAGGTGATTTGCCTAAACGCGCAAACGGGTCGCGTGCTTTGGCGGGCCTCCCGCCCTGTGAGTCTCAAACGGCCAGCCTGGTCTACTCCTACACTGGTAGTGCAAGGGAATGTAGTGTTATCCGCCGACCGAGCGGTGCTTCCTCAGGAGCAACAGAGTCCCGGAAGGGTAGAATGGGTGGTAACCAGCAGGGGCGGGGAGGCGCCAGTAGGGGAGTTAATCGCCTTTTCGGCGGAAACCGGCGAGAGGTTGTGGGCCTGTGAATGTCGTGAAGGCTACAACGCCCCGGTGGATGTCCTGGTGGTAAACGGACTGGTGTGGACGGGCAATCTGGTGCGGGCGCGGGATCCGGGCATCACCAAAGGGCGTGATTTGCTGACGGGCGAAGTAAAGAAACAACGTCCGCCGGACAGCAAGTTCTACACGGTCGGGATGGGACATCATCGGTGCTACCGGAACAAAGCGACCGATAGGTACATCCTGACCAACAGAGCAGGAGTGGAGTTCATTGACCTCGAAACGGGGAGGGCCATCCCCAACCATTGGGTTCGCGGCACCTGTCAGTACGGGGTCATACCGTGCAATGGGCTTCTGTACGCGCCGCCCCATTCCTGCGCCTGCTTCATCAGGGCGAAGTTGAGCGGGTTTTATGCCCTGGCTCCCAAGCGAAAGGCCAACTCTGGGATGCAGGGCGAACCTGGCGGGGAGCGACTCGAGCGGGGCCCCGCCTACGAGGAGGTCGTTGCCGGTGTTTCTGGGAGCGAGGCAAGCCAGTATGATTGGCCCACCTATCGGCACGATTCGACCCGTAGCGGTTCCACAAAATCTGCAGTGCCAGCGACCCTGAAGCGCACCTGGCAGGCCGAAATCGGTGGTAAACTCAGCAGTCCCGTGGTCGCGGGCGGGAAGGTCTTTGTAGCCTCGGTGGAGACCCACACCCTCTATGCTCTGGATGCCGAGACCGGCAGAACCCTTTGGCTCTACACCGCCGGCGGACGGGTAGATTCGCCTCCCACCTTCTACCAAGGGCTGGTTCTTTTCGGCTCCGCCGACGGCTGGGTCTATTGCCTGCGGGCCTCCGACGGGGAACTCGTCTGGCGTTTTAGGGCCGCGCCCGAAGACCGGCGCATAGTTGCCTATGGACAGGTGGAATCGGTTTGGCCGGTTCACGGCAGCGTGCTGGTGCTGGACGATGTCCTGTACTTCGCTGCAGGCAGGTCATCCTACTTGGACGGGGGCCTCTACCTGTATCGGCTCGACCCCAAGACGGGGAAGTTGCTGTCGGAAACGGGCATTAACAGCCGCGACCCCCAGACCGGCGAGGAGCCCAGGGAAGTGGTCCGGGGGGTGGACATGCCGGGAGCACTCCCGGACGTTCTCTCAAGCGACGGCACGTCCATCTTCATGCGGCACTTGAGGTTCGACCGCAGGGGAGCCGTACAGGAGCCAAGTGTGCCTCACCTCTACAGCCCGGCGGGCTTCCTCGACGATTCCTGGTGGCATCGGACGTACTGGATTATCGGAACTAAGATGGGTTGTGGCTGGGGTGGATGGCCAACCATGGGCAACATCATCCACTCCGGCCGGCTGCTGGTGTTTGATGATTCAACCATCTACGGATTTGGACGAAACAGATACGGCAACGGCCTTCATATAGGCTTAGGAGAAACGCATTACCGCCTTTTTGCTGCCCGCCGGGAACTCCTGCCCGCGGCAAAGGCAGCCCCTAAGCCCGCGAGTCAGAAAAAGCGGCGTCGGGGCCAGGCTCCCGTTAAGTCCAGGGTCAAGTACCGCTGGTCTCGGCAAATACCGCTGATAGTGCAGGCGATGGTCCTTGCGGACACGACGCTTTTCATTGCCGGCCCGCCGGACTTCAGCCGGGGGAGGGAGGAAGCCCTCGCCGCCTTAGAGGGAAAGAAAGGGACCCTGCTATGGGCCGTGTCAACCGCAGAGGGGAAAGGACTCGCCGCGTACCGGTTAGATTCGCCGCCGGTCTTCGATGGCCTGGTCGCGGCGCAGGGACG
>DTZQ01000336.1 GCA_012961305.1 Armatimonadota bacterium
AGGATCCCCCCCCTCTATCCCCCCGCACGCGGGGGGAAGAAAGGGGGACCCGCACGCGGGGGGAGGTGTGGCCTGATTGCCCAATTGTCCGAATCTTCTCTGCACCTGGGCGGCGAAACCATACAACCGGAAGGGAGGCGGAAGGAGGGTAAATACGGTGACCAAACCGGAGAGGGTCATTGTCATTGGCGGCGATGCGGCGGGAATGAGTGCCGCCGCCAAGGCCAAACGCACCAACCCGGAGTTGGCAATCACGGTGTACGAAAAGGGCCGTTTTGTGTCCTATGCGGCCTGTGGCATTCCTTACTACCTTGCCGGCGTGGTGCGGGAACTGCGTGCCCTCCTGGTTCGCACGCCGGAGCAGTTCGCCCAACAGGGCATCACCGTCCACCTGCAACACGAGGTAACGGCCCTCAATTTGGCGGCCAAGGAGGTCACCGTAGTCGCCCGGGAGGAGGGCCGTGAGTTCACCGCGCCCTACGACAAACTGGTTATCGCCACTGGGGCCACGCCCATCTGTCCGCCTCTGGAGGGACTGGACGCTCCCAATGTGTTCACCCTGCGCCATTTGGAGGAGGCGCAGGCCCTCAAAGATTACTTAGACCGCGAGCGACCGCGTCGGGCGACCCTCATCGGCGGCGGTTACCTCAACCTGGAGATGGCCGAAGCCCTGCGCACACGGGATTTGGAAGTGACCGTGGTCGAAATGCAGCCCCAACTCCTTCCCTCCTTGGACTCGGAAATGGCTGAACTGGTGGAACGGGAACTGGCTCGTCAGGGGGTGGTGGTGTGCACGGGCGAGCCCGTGCAGGGTTTGGGCTCGGACGGAACGGGGCGGGTTCGCCGCGTGCAGACCTCCTCTCAGGAGTGGGAAACTGACCTGGTGCTAATGGGCAGCGGTGTGCAGCCCAATGTAGCCCTGGCCCGGGCCGCAGGCATTGAACTGGACACTACCGGAGCCATCCGCACCGACCGCCGGATGCAGACGGAACGCTTAGGGGTGTACGCCGCGGGGGACTGCGTGTCCGTGCACCATTTGGTCAGCGAACGGCGGGGGTACCTTCCCCTGGGCCCTACGGCCAACAAACAGGGGCGGGTGGCTGGTGAAAATCTGGCGGGCGGGGAGGCGTTTTTCCGGGGCGTGGTGGGCACCAGCGTAGTGAAGGTGTTCGACTTGGAGGTGGCCCGCACGGGCCTAAACGAGCGAGAAGCGAAGGAAGCCAATTTCACTCCCGTAGCGGCCCAGATTACCGCCACTGACCGGGCTTCCTATTATCCCGGTGCGGTGCCGCTGACTGTGCGGCTATTAGCAGACGCGGCTACGGGCCGGCTCTTGGGAGGACAAATCATCGGCCAACACGGGGCGGCGAAGCGCATTGATGTGGTCGCGGCCGCTCTGCACGGGCGGATGAACGTAGAGCAATTTGGCGAATTTGACCTCAGTTACGCTCCTCCCTACGCCCCCGTTTGGGACCCCCTGCTCATCGCAGCACAGGTGCTGCTTCGGGAGTTGTGATGCTATTGCGTGAAGAGTAAAGCGTAAAACGTAATTGCCTTACACCTTACGCTGAGACTGCAACAGGGTGAGGAAAGCCTCTGTCAGGTGAGGGTCAAACTGTGTCCCGGCGTTTTCCCGCAGGACGGCTTGAGCCTCTTCGGGGGACAGGGGGGGGCGATAGGGCCGCTCAGAGAGCAGGGCATCGTAAGCGTCACAGAGAGCCAGCAAGCGGGATTCCAGGGGGATGTCTTCTCCCCGCAGGGCGTCTGGATAGCCAGTGCCGTCGTAACGTTCATGGTGATGGCGGATGGGGATGGACAAGGGCCGCAGGAGGGTAATCGCTCCTACTATTTCCGCTCCCAGCACTGGATGGCGTTTCATCATCTCCCATTCGTCCTCGGTCAGTCGGTCCGGCTTGGCCAAGATGAGGTCGCTGACGGCGACTTGCCCCAAATCACACAACAGGGCTGCTTCTCGCACCTGCTCCACCTCTTCCGGCGGCCAGCCCAGGTGTTCCGCCAACCGGCGGGCATATTCACTGACCCGCTCCGCATGGGTGCGAATGTAGGGGATGCGTTCGCTGTAAGTGCGCAACAGCGCTTCGACCACTTCGCGCCGAAATAGGGCTTCCCAGGTGGTCATATCATCTCTCCCCTCTAACCCCTACGGTTGCCCATCCATCGGCCTCAAAGGGAGGGGTCATGACGGTTCTTCCCCCTCGGTGGTCTCCTCCGGCTCTGCCGCGTAATCGTCGGGAACGATAACCGCATCCTTGCCCACGGTGATAATTTTTTGCGCATTGACGCTGGTCTGGCCCTTCAGCAGGCCGCTGGTGAGGTACAGTAACACGATTTCTCCCGTCTCCGTCTCCAGGCCGAAGTCCACTATTTTGCCCAACCGATTGCCGCTTTTGGTCACCAGCCGGTTGCCCTGCAGGTGAATCCCTCGCTTGTAGAGCCGCTCTAAATCGGGATGTTGGGGTAATTCCACAATCACATTGGCCGTCTCCACGGTCACAGCGTTGTCCCCAATGCCCTCTACGCGCTCGAAAAGAATCGCCCGCGCCGTCTTGAACAACCCTCCCCGTTCCACCACCAGCGCCAGCACCCGCCGCTCCTGCGCATTAAGGATGACGTCCTGTACTTTGGCGATATTCTCGCCCGTGCGCAGTTCCAAAATGGGAAGCCCGATGAGTTCTCGATAGCGCTTTATCATGCGCCCTCCTTTCGGTCGTCCCCGAGGAGGGGAACGACGCGTAGCCTTTTTCCCCTTGCTATTATACCAGAGGCCGCCGAAAATTGCAAGGGAAGTTGGAGGCAGAGATTATAGCCTAACTGTCTGTGCTGGTCAAGGGGGAGAAGGAAGACCACGAACAGAAGCGAATCACTAAAACGAAACTGGGCGGTGGTCCTTTCAAGCGACTACAGTTGGGAAGTGAAAACTACGTTGCAGCGTGCCAAGTAAGGGGGTTGAGGAGGCTTATCATGAGGAATGAACCCTTCGTTCAGGGGTGGGGGCTTGTGCTGATGCTGACCCTGCTCGGTGGGGGTAGGGACCTTCCCCGGGCCCAGACCCAGGAACCTGCTTGGGTTCCGGCAATGCAGGCGGTGCACGCTCGTTTCACGGGGCAAAAGGGCACCTTCGCCCACTTCGGAGATTCCATCACGGTCACCATGGCCTTCTGGGCACCACTGCCCTACGCCCGCAAAAACGCGCCGGCGGAGATGGAACGGGCATTTCGGTTGGTCAACGCTTACCTGCGACCCGAGTGTTGGCGCCAGTGGAAGGGGCCAAAGTACGGCAACGAGGGCGGGCGCACGGTGCGGTGGGCCTACGAACACTTAGGCGAATGGCTCCACCGCTTGAACCCCGAAGTGGCCCTCATCATGTTCGGCACCAACGACCTCAACCGTCTGGGCCTGGACGAGTATGGGGCGAAAATGCGGGCCATAGTGCAGAAGTGCCTGGACAACGGCACCGTCGTCCTTCTCAGCACTATACCGCCCCGCAGCGGCTTCGTCGAGAAAGCCGCAGCCTTCGCGCAGGCGGTACGGGAACTGGCCCGCGAACTCAAAGTGCCCCTCATTGATTTTCACGCCGAAATCCTGCGGCGCCGCCCCAACGACTGGGATGGCTCCCAGCGGAAGTTCGAGGGATGGCAGGGCTACGACGTGCCCACGCTCATCGCCCGCGATGGGGTGCACCCCAGTCACCCGAAGCAGTATCGGAACGATTACTCCGAGGAGGCCCTGAACTGCTGTGGCTACTCGCTGCGCAACTACCTCGTGCTGATGAAATATGCGCAGGTGGTGGAAAAGGTGCTTCGACCCCGGTCCAACGCCGAGCCCTCTGCGGGGGCGAAACCTCAACCGAGGACAGTGGGACTACGTCCGCCGGAACAGCCCTGGTTCCCCCAAGCCCCGCCGCTGCCGCCACCGAAAGGGGAAGTGATTCGCGTCGCCAGCGTGGAGGAACTTTTTGCCGCTGTCGAGCGGGTGAAGCCCGGCGGAACCATTCTCCTCGCCGATGGCCACTACCCCTTTTCACTCCACTATTCCCCTTACACCGGTGGTTTCGGCCTCCGTCACTCGCACCCGGACGAAAGTGTTGGGCTCTGCGTGGGGGACCAGCACCCTTACGTAATGGGGGGTCAGGCCCCGGGCCCACCCGTCGGCGACCGTTTCCATGAGCACCTCCACCCTGCGTCCCACAAACTGCTGGTGGAAGGCCAGGGCCAATTCGTCGCGCAAGGCGTGCAGGGAACGGCTACGCCGCTCCTTTTCGGCGGGGGGGATTTGGTCGGGCAGGGCGGCGGCTTCGGTGCCGGGACGAGGGGAGTACTTGAAAATGTGCATCCGGGAGAAGCGCATCCGGCGGCAGAAGTCGTAGGTGTGCTGGAACTGCTCCTCCGTTTCGCCGGGGAACCCGACCAAAACGTCGGTGGTGAGGGCCAGGTCGGGCATGAGAGTCCGCGCCTGCTCCACAATTTCCGCGAACCGCGCCGGCCGGTAGCCCCGCCGCATCCGCCGGAGCACTTCCTCGTCGCCGCTCTGTAAAGGCAGGTGTAAGTGGGGGCAGACCTTGGGCAGGGCCGCCATGGCCTCCAGTAGGCGAGGGGACACGTCCAGGGGGAGCAGGGAACTGAGCCGCAGCCGCGCTAAATTCTCGATTTCGTGCAGAGCGTAGAGCAAATCAATGAGGGGCTGAAAACGACTGCTCCGCCGCTCCGGCCAGTCCTGCCCATAGGCCCCTAAGCGCACCCCGGTGAGCACGAGTTCCCGGGCTCCGTGGGCAACCCGGCGGCGGGCTTCGGCCACCACCTCGGGCAGGGGCCGACTCCGCTGCCGCCCGCGCACACGGGGCACAATGCAGAAGGAGCAAACATGATTGCACCCATCCTGTACCTTCAACAGGGCCCGCGGACGCGGGTAAATGCTTTGAACTTCACCCTGGCTGGGAAGCAGAGCCGACTGGGGAGCAGTTTGGCGCCGCTGCAGTTCGGCTAAAACCAGGTCTGGCAGTCGGGCCCGGTCGTGGGTGCCCACGACCACAGCCACGCCCGGCAGGCGTTGCACTTCTTCCCGCGCCGCCTCCGCATAACAACCACACACGGCCACTACGGCCTGCGGGTTGCGATGGCGGGCGGCAGAAATGACCTTGCGGCCTTTGGCGTCGGCAGTCTGCGTGACCGTGCAGGTATTGATTATGTAAGCGTCGGCCACGGCGGCGAAATTTACAATTTCGCACCCGCGGGCGGCAAAATCCTCCTTTAAGGTCTGGGTGTCATACTGATTGACCTTGCAGCCTAAAGTGTAAAAAGCCACTCGGTAAGCCATTTCTCCCCTCGCAAATACACTGCTTCGTAACTCGACAATGTTAACTTTAATACCGCCTCGCTTAAGTTGGTTAAGTCGGTTTCAAACCGACTGGGTAACCGGAGCCCAAGGTTTCAATCCTGGGCAGGTCTAAGCGGCGAATTTAACATTGTCAAGGTAAAAAGGTGAAACGTAAATTAACTGGCCCACCTTTGATTATAGCACGGCTTGGCCAATTCGTCAAACCAAAGTTCCTTCTTGACAGGCTGCCGGGTTTGTGGTACGATTATATCCGCTATGATAGACCTGCATACTCACTTGCTGCCTGGTCTGGACGATGGGGCTCGTTCCTTGGAAGAGGCAGTAGCCATGGCTGAAATTGCCGCCCAAGACGGAATTCAGCAAATTCTCCTGACCCCCCATTGGGCCAGAGGCAAGTACGAACCGTCTCCGGAGACGATTGCTCAGAAAACTAAGGAACTACAGGCTGCTTGTGCGGCCTGTGGGATTAGGTTGAAGTTTACCGCAGCCGCGGAGGTGCTCCTGTATGATGAACTCCCGGTACAGGTGCGGGACGGACAGGTGCCTACTTGGGGAGGGCAGAATCCCTATTTGCTGCTGGAATTGCCTCTGTTTGACTGGCCACTATGCATGGAGGAGGTCATTTTCCAACTCCAGATGCAGGGCCTTAAACTAATCCTGGCCCATCCAGAACGCTACACCCGGGTGCAGGAGGACCCTGCCGTGCTGTATCGCTTGTCGGTCAGTGGAGTATTGGCACAGGTCACCGCCGCCAGCCTGTTGGGCTGGCAGGGACCCATAGTGCGCCGGACGGCACAAATGCTGATAAAACAGCGATGGGTACAGGTCATCGCTTCTGATGCTCATTCGCTCCGCTCCCCACCCCAACTAACGGAGGCGGTGCAGGCCGCGACTGCCCTCATAGGGGAGGAGGCTGCTCGGCAGATGGTCACCACCGTGCCCACCCGTATTCTGCAAGGCTCCCGGGTCCCCACCGACCCGTTGGAACCCAAACGAAAGAGATTTTGGCCGCTTTTAGGCCTGAGATGGTAAGTAAAGGAGGTCAAGCCTTGGCTGGTAGAGAGTATTCCCTAACCCCGCAGGTGGTGCCGCCGGTGGAAACGGCTCACCGCCGCATTCATACCCCTTTGCCCGTGCCGGAAAGCCTGCCCATTTTAGAGCGGCTACATCGCTACGAACCGCGCAGTATGCGGGGCCAACCGCCGATAATCTGGGCCCGGGCCGAGGGTATGTACGTGTTCGACTCCTACGGGAATCAATGGCTGGACTGGTCCTCGGGCGTGTTGGTCGCCAACGCCGGCCACAGCCATCCCCTCATTGTAGAAGCCATCCTTCGCCAAGCCCAGAGCAAACTGTTGCACAACTACTGTTTCCCCAGCGAAATTCGGGCCCAATTGGTGGAGAAGTTGGTCGAACTGGCCCCGCCCAAACTGACCAGAGCCTTTCTGCTCACCACTGGTTCAGAGACGACGGAGAACGCCCTCAAGTTGTGTCGTACCTACGGCCTGCGGCGAGGCGGTCGGAAGAAAATCACTTTCGTCACTTTCCACAATGCTTTCCACGGACGTACCTTGGGAGCCCAAATGGCCGGGGGCATCCCGGAACTAAAGGAATGGATTGTTAACTTGGACCCCAACATCGTGCAGGTGCCCTTCCCCGACGGGTTCCGCTGTCCCGACACCCGGTTTGAACTGTTCGAGGAGAGTTTGGCTGCCCAGGGCCTTAGGCCCTCCCAGGTGGCCGGGGTGATGTTGGAGACCTACCAGGGCGCTGGGGCCAGTTTCGCCCCGGTGGAGTACATTCAACGCCTGCGGGCCTGGTGTGAGGAGCACGAGGCGCTGTTGGTCTTCGACGAAATACAGGCGGCCTTCGGACGCTGTGGAACCCTTTGGGGCTTCGAGCACTACGGCGTCGAGCCGGATTTAATATGTTTGGGCAAGGGCATCACCAGCAGTCTACCCCTGTCGGCCGTCTTAGGGCGGGAGGATGTAATGAACCTGTATGAGCCCGGCTCCATGACCTCTACCCATACTGGCAATCCCGTCTGTGTGGCCGCGGCGCTGGCTTCCTTAGAGGCTCTCTTCCGGGATGGTCTCATCGAAAATGCGGCCCGGGTGGGAAAAGTGCTCCATCGGGAACTGCAAGCCCTCCATCGCCGTTTTGAAAAGGTAATCGGGGCCGTACATGGCAAGGGGTTGGTAGCAGGAGTGCACATCGTTCGGCCCAATTCCCTGGAACCCGACGGCGACTTGGCTTTTCGGACGGTTGAACGGTGTATGCACAAGGGGTTATTGATGTTTTCGCCGGTTGGCCCCGGGGGGGCGACCATTAAAATTTGTCCCCCACTGTGCACGACCGAAGACGCGGTGCGAGAGGGCTGTCAGGTATTGGCTGAGGCCCTGGCAGAGGTAATGGAGGAGGAACCAAAATGAAAACTAAAATTCTGTGGGGATTGGTATTGGGGAGCCTAATGGTAGGTTCCGCAGGGGCGGTGCGTTTGCGGTACAACGACCAACCGGGCACTAAAGTATCCTATAAAGTGGGCCTGGCGGCAACGGGCATCATTTACGCCCTGGACACCCAGATTCCCCTTCAGTTCAAGGGCACTTCCGGCTACGAATATGAGGTGGTAAGCGTCAGTCCCCAGGGACACATTACTACCCGGATTAGGACCCTCCCCTTTCAGGTGCAGTCGAACAATCAGCCCTTACCTCCGAATGCTTTGCCCCAGATTCCGCCCCTTCTGGTAACTATTGACCGGCAGGGCAAAGTCCTCCGCGTGCGTGCGGAGGGCACGGCACCCCCTTCCACCCTGCCTGCGGGACTGTCCTTTAAGTACGACGACGTGCTTTCTCAGATGTCCTCTCTGACCTTCCCCCAGCGGGACTTGAAGGTGGGCGACACCTGGGAGAACACGGTCACGGTGTCTTTACCCCGGGGCGGGTCGCTGCGAGTCACTGCCCGCTCGAAGTTGGAGGGTTTCCAGACCGTAGCCGGCCGACGTTGTGCCGTCATCCGCACCCAAGTCACCCTGCCCCTGACCCTGGCCTTCGGCATAGCGGGCCAGCAAGCCCAGCAGGCGGTTCCCCTCACCGGCAAGACGACCGGGCGGATGACGGGAGAAATCGTCAGTTATTTCTCCCTGGAGGAGGGACTGCTCCAGCAAAGTGCCTCAGAGATGCGCCTGGAGATGACCATGAGTGGGCCCTCTGGGGGGCCGGGCAGCCGTCCGGTAAGCGTGCGGGCCGTGGCCACCGTGCGCACCCACATCACCCGCCAACCGGCGGCCCCCGAAGGAGGGTAAGTATCTCGACCAGGTTAACTTTAATCTTGCCGGGCTTAAGTTCGCTCCGGGAAGGGAAATCCAGCCTCCTGGTCCAGAGTTCAAACTCTGGGCTACCTTTACCAAACCAACTGAAGTTGGTTCC
>DTZQ01000337.1 GCA_012961305.1 Armatimonadota bacterium
CCTATCCTTCCGGCAACTTGCACGTGGGGCACGTGCGCAATTACACCATCGGCGATTTGATTGCCCGCTACCACTACATGCGGGGCGCCAATGTGCTGCATCCGATGGGTTGGGACGCTTTTGGCCTGCCGGCGGAAAATGCGGCGATTAAGCATAAAGTCCATCCCCGCGAGTGGACCCAGAAGTGCATTGCCCGTATGCGCCAGCAACTGGGCCAGTTGGGCTTCAGTTTCGATTGGGGCCGGGAAATCAACACCTGTGAGCCGGAGTACTACCGCTGGACGCAGTGGCTTTTCCTGCAATTTTACCGGCGCGGCTTGGCCTATCGGCGCCTCTCCCCGGTCAACTGGTGTCCCTCCTGTCAGACCGTACTGGCCAATGAGCAGGTGCACGGCGGGGCCTGTGAGCGGTGCGGCACGCCAGTGGTGAAGAGGCAGTTTGAACAGTGGTTCTTCAAAACTACTGCTTACGCCCAACAGTTGCTGGATGACCTGGAGTTGCTGGAGCATTGGCCGGAGCGGGTCAAGGTCATGCAGCGCAACTGGATTGGTCGCAGCGAAGGAGTGGAGTTCAAGTTTGCGCTCAAGGGCAAGAACTTCGACCTGCCGGTTTTCACCACCCGCATTGACACCGTTTACGGGGTGACCTACGTAGTGCTGGCGCCGGAATATCCCGACCTCCCGCTAATCGTGGAGGGAACCGGGCGGGAGGCGGAAGTGGAGGCTTTCGTGCAGCGCTGTCTGGCCCAGAGCGAAGCGGAACGGGCGGCCGCGACTTTGGAGAAGGAAGGCATTTTCACTGGCACTTACGCGGTCCATCCCCTGACCCAAGAGGAGGTGCCCATCTGGGTCGCTAACTACGTGCTGATGGAGTACGGCACCGGGGCCATTATGGCTGTGCCGGCTCACGACCAGCGGGATTTTGAGTTTGCGCAGAAGTACAACCTGCCCATTCGGGTAGTCATCAATCCGCCGGGGGGAAAATTAGAGGCCGAAACTATGATTGCGGCCTACGAGGAGGATGGCTTTCAGGTCAACTCCGGCCCCTTCGACGCAATGCCCAACCGGGAAGCCATGGAGGCCATTGCGGACTACATGGAGGAACGGGGCATTGGCCAGCGACAGGTGAACTACCGCCTGCGCGATTGGTGCCTCTCCCGCCAGCGGTACTGGGGGTGCCCCATTCCCATCATTTACTGCGACGAATGTGGCATTGTTCCCGTGCCGGAGGAGGATTTGCCGGTGTTGCTGCCCGAAGAGGTGGAGTTCCGAGCGGCGGGGGGCAATCCGTTGGCCCAATGTGAATCCTTTGTGCACACCACCTGCCCGCAATGCGGCCAGGCCGCGCGGCGAGAAACGGACACCATGGACACCTTTGTGGACTCCTCCTGGTACTTCCTGCGCTACGCCAGTCCCCACGCCCAGGAGGCACCTTTTGCTAAGAAGGAAATAGAGCGGTGGCTTCCCGTGGACCAGTATGTAGGTGGCATTGAACATGCTACCATGCACCTCATCTATGCCCGCTTTTTCACCAAAGTCCTGTACGACCTGGGGCTGGTTCCCTTCCGCGAACCCTTCACCCGACTGTTCACCCAGGGCATGATTTGCAAAGAGACTTTCCTCTGTCCCCGCTGCTACGAGTACTTCCAGAGGGAGGAAATAGATGAAGAACGCCGCTGTCCTCAGTGCGGAGCGGAGTTGGAGCGCCGGGTGGAAAAGATGTCCAAATCCATCGGCAACATCGTCACTGCGGATGAGGTGCGGGAGAAGTACGGAGCGGATACCGCCCGCGTGTACATCCTGTTCGTGGGCCCGCCCGACCAGGACGCTGAATGGAGCGACCAAGGGGTGGAGGGGGTGTACCGGTTCCTGAACCGGGTCTGGCGGCTGGTGGCGCCGCGGACGCAGCATTACCTTTCCGAGTGGCGCGAGCAGTTGCGGGAGGCGGAACTGACCCCAGAGCAGCAACTCATTCGCCGCCGCACCCACCAGACCATTCACCGGGTCACCCGCGACTTGGAGCGGTTTTCCTTCAACACCGCCGTAAGTCGGCTGATGGAGTTGGTCAATGCAGTTTTGCCCTTTGCGCAGGAGAACCTGTCCCAACCCATCGTTTGTGCCCATGACGCGCTGGTGTTCAGCGAGGCGGTGGAGAACTTGCTGCTGTTGCTTTCTCCCTTCGCCCCCCACATTGCCGACGAACTGTGGGAGCGTTTGGGCAAGCGGGGAAGCACTTATCTCGCTTCCTGGCCGGAGGCCGACCCGGAGTGGGTGCGGGAGGAGGAAATCACCATCGTCGTGCAGGTCAATGGCAAACTCCGTGACCGACTGTTGGTGCCGGCAGACATCAGCGAGGAGGAACTGAAGGCCCGGGCATTGGCCTCGCCCAAAGTACGGCGTTACGTGGACGGCAAAGAGGTGCGCAGAATCGTGGTCGTGCCGCGCCGGCTGGTGAACATCGTGGTGTAGAAGGAGGTGCTCATGAGCGAGCAGGAACTTACCCCGGAGCAGAGAGAGCGGGAAATTCAGCGGTTGGAGCATCGCCTGGGCAAGCAGCGCATCAGGCGGCGGAAATATGAGCGCGAGTTACATGCCCTAACCCAGCAACTGAGCCTGGGGCGGGGCAACGAACCCCGCTTGCGCCGCGAAATTGAGCGGGTCAGTGCGGCCATCGCCGAGTGTGAGGCCAAGGAGGAGGATTTTGCCCACCGCATTCGCCGCCTGCGAGGAGAATCGGGAGAGAAGGAACCTGTTTCCGAGGAAGCAGCGCAGACCACTTCAACTCCAGCGCCTGAGGTGGCGACTGAGGAACAGGGTTCACCTTGACTTCCTCCGAGGTTCGTGGTAAAATAATGGGTGCCAAATAGAGCCAGGCATTAGAGGGAGGGATGGAAGATATGCACTCTGATTGCTATCTCGACCCTCTCTCCCGAGCGTCGGTTTGTCAGGTTTACCTTCGCCGCCTGCTTCCCTGGCTACTGCTATTTCTCCTCCTGCCCTTCGAGACCGCCCGCGGACAGGGAGACGCCATCAGCCCCTCCTTGAAACTGGCCTGGTGGGCCATTGCAGGGGACCCGGAGAGCCTGGTGTGCACCGGAGATGGGGGCATAGTGGCCGGACCCTGCGGGATTACCTTCCATATGAAGTTGCCCGCAGACACTGGTTCGGTGACTTACCTGGTGACGGTAAACTACGTGGAGTACTGGGAGGAACCTACCCATCCGGGCCAGCAGGAGGGGCCGCGGGACATGACTGGGGTGAGCAGCACTTGGTGCCAACCTGCGGTTGGGGAAGAGGAGCAGTTGCTCTCTTGGGAGTTGCCGCCGGGGGCGCATATGTGGCCAAGGATGCATATGATTTGGAGGTGGAGGTTCCCCAGGTGTCTGGGCAGGTGAATGAACCAATTCCATTATGGAGGCGATTCAGACGAAAGAGTTGCGGGTTTTCATCCAATTAACAAGGAACCTAATTGCCAGCGCTGTCGTTTTGATTCTATTGAATGAAGTTGCTGCCTCAGGGCAGAGGGGGATTCCTCGACTAACGGCGGAAGTTTTGTTTAAACTGCCTTTATCGCCCATGTCACCAGTTGAG
>DTZQ01000338.1 GCA_012961305.1 Armatimonadota bacterium
GCGGGAATATCAGCCTCCGGCTGAGTAGTCACGAATCGCCGAATGGTATTCGGGCAAGGAAGGAGTTCATGGTGGATAAGCGGGTAACAATTGGCACGGCGCGGGTGAACATCACCCCTCCACTGTCCATACCTTACTTGGGCATCGTGCCCCGGCAGGACTATTTCACCGGGGTGCACGACCCCCTGTGGGCTAAAGCCTGGGTGGTGGACGATGGAGAGACCTCGGTGGCGATTATCACCGCCGATGCCATCGGTTTCAGCAACCAAATCCTGGGGCCGGGGCGGAACTTCACCGCCGAGGTGCGGGAACGCGTGCAGGCCCTCACCGGCATCCCGGCCCAAAATGTAATGCTGGCGGCCAGTCACGCCCATTCGACCCCGGAGACCATTAACCTGACCCGCCTGCTGGACGTGCCTGCAGCCAGGCCCTGGCTGGAGGTGCTGAAAGAGCAATTGGCTTCGGCTGCGGCTTGGGCCGCCAACCAGCGCCGGGCGGGAACGCTGAAGGTCGGGGTGGGAAAAGCAGAGGGCATCGGCTGGAACCGCCGCATTTTGGGTCGAGACGGCCGGCTTTACCACTACTACAACCGCCCGCCGGACGACCAGATTGTCCGTTGGGGTGAGCGCGACCCGACGGTGGGAGTGCTGCTGTTTGAAGGGGAGGACGGCACCTGCTCTGTGTTGAGCAATTTCACCTGCCATCCGACGACGGTGCAGGTACAGCCGCTGGTATCGGCTGACTACCCCGGCGCTGCGACGGCGTTAGTGGAACAGGCGATGCCCGGCTGCACGGCTTGCCTGTTCACTCAGGGCGCGGGAGGGAACGTCAATCCGGTGCGCGGCACCACGGACTTTGCCGACGTAGCCCGTTACGGCCTCATCTTAGGCGGGGAAATTCTGCAAGTCGTAGGCCGCCTGCGCGCGCCGGAGGTGGAACCGGAGCCGGCGCGGGTGGCCGTGGCCGCGGCGAGCGTTGCCCTGCCGGTACGGGATTTGCCCCCTTTGGAACCGGCCCAGGCGGCCTACGAACGGGCCCAGGAAGCGGTGCGCCAGGCCCGAACGGAGGAGGAGAAACGAGGGGCTCGCCTGGCCCTGAAACGGGCCTGGGATGAACTGGACCTCATTCAGCGAGGCTCCGAGCCCCTGCCGGCCGAAGTACAAGTGCTGTGGCTGGGCCGGGCTGCACTGGTTGCCGTGCCGGGGGAACTGTTCGTCGAGTTCGGGTTGGAAATCAAAGCCCGGTCTCCGGCTCCCCAAACCCTGGTTGTGGGCTACGCCAACGATTACCTGGGTTACATCGTCACCCCTGAAACCTTCACCGAAGGCGGCTACGAAGCCTCGTTGGGGCCCTGGACCCGAGTGGGGCCAGCCGGCGGAGGGATGGTGGTGGAAAAGGCCATAGAACTGCTGCAGGCTAGTTCCCCATGAGCGAACACATCAAGGACGGTGCTTTCTCCTTGCTCATCGTCGGCGTAACGGCGGCGGTGTTAAGTGGAGGGTGGCTGCTGGCCCCGTGGGCGGCAGAGCAACCCCGGCCGCAAACCATTCGCGGGCGGGACGGAATGGTCATGGTCCTCATTCCGGCGGGGGAGTTCATTATGGGCTGCCCGGACGGAGAGCCGGACGAACGTCCCCCCCATAAAGTCTGGGTGGACGCCTTCTACCTGGACGAACACGAGGTCACCAATGCTCAATTCCTGCGCTTCGTGGGGGAAACGAACTACAAAACGGAGGCGGAGCGCAAGGGACAGGCTTACATCTGGGACTACGGTTGGAAACTGGTCCAGGGAGCCAACTGGCGGCATCCGGAGGGGCCCGACAGCAGCATTGAGGGCCGGATGGACCATCCCGTAGTACACCTCAGTTGGGCGGACGCCCAGGCTTACGCGCGGCACTACGGCAAGCAACTGCCCACGGAGGCCCAATGGGAGTACGCGGCCCGAGGCGGTCGGGGCTGGCGCTATGCCTACGGCAACGAGTACGACCCCACAAAGGCCAACGTAAACACCGAGGGTACCCGACCGGTCAAGTCCTACCCTCCCAATCCCTTTGGCCTGTACGACATGACCGGCAACGTGTGGGAATGGTGTCGTGACTGGTACGCACCGGACTACTACCAACACAGTCCCCAGCGCAATCCACCGGGACCGAAGGAGGGAAAATGGCACGTCTGCCGGGGAGGTTCCTGGGCCAGCAACGCCGTTAGCAGTCGCACCACCAGCCGCAATGTAGACGAACCCCAGTTCGGCAACTTCTCCGTGGTGGGCTTCCGCTGCTGCCTGCCAGCCGAGGGGAGGTAAAACATTAGGGCGTTGACGGAGGGAAAGCAAAGTATAATCTAATTAAGGAGGTGAATTGAGACGGAGGAC
>DTZQ01000339.1 GCA_012961305.1 Armatimonadota bacterium
ATGGCACACCTCAGAAGTGTGTGGGCAAACTGCCCAGTTTGGGCCACGAATTCACCGAGAAGTATTTCAACAACTGGCTTGCCCGCTGGAACGTGGGGGGGTATCTGACTCGCTCCTACGCGCGGGCCAAGCCCGTCGGATACGTTTCCGGGGCCTGTTTGTTACTGCGTCGAAGGGCGGTAGAGGAGGTGGGGCCTCTGGACGAAAACTTCTTCATGTACTTTGAGGATGCCGACCTCTGTTGCCGGCTGTGGCAGGCCGGCTGGCAGTGCTATTTGGTGCCCCAAGCGGAAGTAGTGCATTATCGGGGGCACAGCGCGGAGCAGAATCGTGCCTTAGTGGGTCTGGAGTACCGGCGCAGCCAAATGCACTATTACCGCAAACACCGGCCGGTGGTTGAAGTAACCGTGTTACGGGTCGGGTTGGCTGGGAGGTGGGCTTGGGCGGTGCTATGGAGCCGCTGCCGGCCTGGTGTTTTTCCACCGGCCTACTTGAAAGGACTGCGAGAACTGTGGGGGGAATCGGCAAGGGGATGAATAGCCATGCGCATTGCTTTTGACGCCCGAATGCTCACTTACACTGGCATTGGTTCCTACGTTCGCGGTGTGTTGCAGGCGGGGGCAAAGCAGGATAGCGGAGATGAGTGGATAATACTCGGTGACCCTGTACAAATAAGGGCATGCACAGGCAACCCTGCTCACTTTCGGGTTCAGCCATTGCGTCCCCGGGTCTATTCGTGGCCGGACCAAATCCTCGTTCCCTGGGTGCTGCGGCAGGTACAGGCGGATGTTTTTCACACCCCACATTTTGTAGTTCCCTGGGCTTACCGAGGTCCCTTAGTTGTGACTTTGCACGACCTTATTTACTCGCTTTTTCCAGAGGAACTTCCATCTCGGGGGAAAAAATGGCTATACCGCTGGTTGATCCAGACCGCGGTTCAACGGGCGACCCAAATAATGGTAGACTCAGCCTGTACCCAGCAGGACGTGGAACGACTTTTACATGTCCCAACTGCGCGCATTACGGTAGTTCCCCTGGGTATTGAACCGAGATTTAAGCCCGTTACAGACCGGGTCCTTCAGGAGGCTGTCTGCCGGCGTTATGACATTGAACTGCCGTTCATACTGTACGTAGGTTTACAAAAACCTCACAAGAACGTGACTGGATTGGTGAGGATATTTGCCCGGGCCCAACGGAGGCTGCCTCAGCCGTACCAGTTAGTACTGGTTGGGCCGCCGGGATTGGAAACGAGGGCCGTGATGCAAGAGGCTCTTTGCCAGGGCATTGCTCAGGCTGTCCGTCTAATTGGATACGTAGACCCTATCCGTGCCCCAGACGACCTACCAACCCTTTACTCAGCAGCCACCGCGTTCGTTACTGCCTCTTTATATGAAGGGTTCGGGTTGCCCCCGGTAGAAGCAATGGCCTGTGGAACCCCCGTAGTTGCTTCTAACCGCGCTTCTCTGCCGGAGGTCTTAGGGGATGCCGCCCTGCTGGTAGACCCAGAGAATGAGGAAGAGTTTGCTGAGGCCTTGGTTAGGGTACTGACGGACCCTGACTTACAGGCATATTTGAGCCATAAAGGGCGAAAGCGAGCAGCCGGCTACACCTGGGAACGTACAATGGAGATTGTACGTCGAGTGTATCGCCAAGCAGCAGGTAAGGAGATTAGGTCCTCTTGACTCCATCCCGAATTTCAAATCTCCAATCTCCAATCTCCAATGGTTGTTGGGCCCTGGCACTTGGCCACAGTGCAGTAGTAGGGGCAATGGTAATTTTCGTCGCTCAGGCCGCAGGCGAACTTAAAGGCCAACCTTTCCCCCCTGTCACCGTAGGAGTGTGGGGCCTCTTAGGTGGAATCGGCTCTCTGGCAATATGGACCCAATGGGTAGGGCTGGCTGAACGGTTGACGGGCCAACCGCGAAGAGCAGGTGAACGCTGGCTCCTTCCCGCACATTTGCTTCTGGTCAGCGGACTGCTGGTCATCCTGCTGAACCGTTTGCCTCCCTCTTGGCTGGGCCGCCTCTTACAGGCCCTCAGTCCCTTTGCGTTTCCCGCCGACGTTCTGGTGACCTCCTCAGCCGTTCGCCTGGTGGTTGGGCTCTACACCCTGGGTTTCTTGGTGGTGAGCACCACGGCGCTGCAGGTCAGCCTCTTGCTGCGGTGGGCCTGGCAATTCCCCCGCTGGGAACAGTTGCCGGAAAGGGAACTGCTGTTCCTTCTATTTCGCGGCACGCTGTTGGTCTATTTAGTAGGTGCTCTGTGGCTGTTCGCGGCCCAAAGCGTTACCAGCGACGAGCCCCATTATTTGCTCATTGCTCATTCTTTAGCCCGGGACGGCGACCTGGTTGTAGGCGATGACTATCGGGAGAGGGAATACCACCACTTTTACCCCAGTGACTTACTGCGGCGAACCTGGGGTTGGGAATTAACCCTCGACTGGCACGAAACCTTTGGCCGCAATGGCCGGTTGTACGCCATTCACAATGTAGGGTTGCCGGTGTTGATTCTGCCTTTCTACCTGCTGGCCGGTCGGTTTGGCCCCGCCCTGCTAATGGTACTGCTGACCGCGTTAACCGCTACCATTATAGGCAAGTTGTGTCTGTACCTCATTCCCGAACGGCGCGCTGCCCTGATGGGAACCCTGGCCTTGGCTGTACTTTCGCCCCTGTTCTACTACTCCTCGCAAATCATGACCGAACCGGTCGCCGCCCTGGTCGTGGTGTACATCGCCACCGCAGTCGCCCTTCAAATACCTAAGGGGCGAGAGACGAAGGATGGGGGATGGGAGGCCAGAGGTGCAAAACCAAACTTTACCACCTCCTCGCCGGGGCGGCGGCCTTTTGCTCCAGAGCAACAAGGGGCGATAGTTTCCCGCCTGGCCTGGGCTGGAGGAATTGCGTTACTGCCCTGGTTGCATGTGAAGTTCACCTTACTGGCCGGAATCTTGGCGGGTGGATTAGTCTGGCAGGGGTCAGGACGGAGGATTCGTTGGCTGCCGGTTGCAGCGCTGGGCCTGTCCCTGGCTGCCTTGAGCGGGTTCTCCTTTGCCGTGTACGGCGATTTCCGGCTGGTCGCTGCCTACCGCATGGCGCAGGGGAAATACCCCACGCTCTTTTCCGGCAACCCCCTGCGCGGGGGATTGGGGATGTTGTTCGACCAGCAAGATGGCTTGTTCCTGGCCGCCCCGCTGCTGCTGTTGGCTCTGCCGGGATTTGTACGAGGCTGGCATTTGCGACCTCGGGCGACGCGGTGGTTACTATTGGTCATAGGGATGCAGTTTGCCGCGTTCACAACCTGTGCTGTGTGGGGTTCCGGCTATGGCCCGCCGGGGCGACAGTTGCTGCCGGTATTAGGTTTGCTGGCTCCCTTTGTGGGCTGGGGCGGGCAAATGTGTTGGGAAGCGGGTTGGGGGAGGTTGGGGCGTGCTCTGGCTGGCCTCAACGGGTTATTGGTTTGGGCCTTTACGGTGGTGCCTCGGTTTCGCTATCCCCTGCCGGAGCCGGATTTAATGGGCGGTTGGCAACCTCTGTTGGGCCTGCTTCGCCGCTACGTTGGCTGGCCGGTGGAGTATGTGTTCCCATCTTTCTGGTATCCGACCCCGGTGACCTACGTGGTTGGCACTCTGTACCTGTTGGGAGGGCTGAGTTTGGCCTATGTATTTGTCCAACGTCACAAAGGTTAAAGCGGACCTTGCAAATCTCAGATTTCCGATTTCAAATCCCTACCTGAGATAGCGAATGAACATTCTGGTTACCGGAGGAGCCGGCTTTATCGGCTCCCACATTGTGGATGCTTATTTGGCCCGTGGTCATCAGGTCAGTGTGCTGGACAATTTATCCACCGGTCGGCGGGAGTTCGTCCCGGCCGGAATACCCCTCTACCAAGTGGACTTGCGGGACGCAGAGGCAGTGAACGCGGTGCTTGCCGCCGTGCGTCCGGAGATAGTAAACCACCACGCGGCACAAATCAACGTCGTTACCTCTCTGCGCGACCCGGCCCTTGATGCCCAGACGAACGTCCTGGGCAGTATTAACCTCTTGCAAGCATGTGTAGCCTATGGAGTGCGGAAAATCATCTATGCTTCCACGGGCGGGGCGGTGTACGGGAACCCCGACCCTGCTGACCTGCCGGTGGGGGAGGATTATCCTTTGTACCCCATTTCTCCCTATGGCATCAGCAAACACACCGTGGAGCACTACCTGTTTCAGACCGCTGCCAATTATGGCCTTTCTTACACCACCCTGCGATATTCCAATGTTTACGGCCCGCGGCAGAACCCCCACGGAGAATCGGGCGTAGTGGCAATTTTCACCGACTGCTTGCTGCGGGGCGAACCGTGTATCATTTTCGGCGATGGCACCCAAACGCGGGATTTTGTGTACGTAGGCGACGTGGTGGCGGCCAACGTCGCCGCCCTGGAGCGGGGGGATAATGGCGTTTACAACATTGGCACGGGCGTGGAGACCTCCGTGTTGGAAGTGGTCGCAGCGTTGGAGGCCGCAGCCGGTCGGCCCGTAGCCGTGGAATATGCTCCGCCGCGAGTGGGGGAAGTGTATCGCATCTGCTTAGATTGTTCCCGTGCGGAACGGGAATTAGGTTGGCGGGCGCAAGTGGACATCCGCGAGGGCGTTCGCCGAACGTGGGCGAGTTTCGCAGCTTGAACGTCAATTTCTGTTAAATGAAAGGTCGTTTTCGGGAAGGGGGAAGCATGGTATAAACCCTCCGAATCAACCTGTCGGAGGAGTTCTACCATGCAGCAGGTGGGATTTATGCGGAAAGCCTGGTCCATTGCTGAACGAAGACAGTGGTGGACGCATTTCTTCTCAGGGGTCCGAGTGGTTTCCGATGCCTTGGCCGTCAACGCTTCCATCGCCCTGGCCTACTGGATTCGGTTCGGTTCCGGCTGGTTTCCAGCTCCCAAGGGCGTGCCGCCGGTGGAGAACTACCTGGCGGCGATGTTTGCGGTGACGGCCGTATGGCTGCTGACCTTTCGGGCCTGCGAAATGTACCGGGAGCAGGTCCGTCCCTCGCTGCCGGATGAGTTCTACCGCGTCACCGTAGCCGCGACGCTGGCCACTCTGGTCTTGATGGCCCTGACCTTTCTGTACCGGGGTTTTGAGTACTCCCGTCTGACTGCCTTCTTTGCCTGGGGATTGAGCATAGTGCTGACCACCGCTGGCCGTTGGACCGTGGATGCCTTAGCCCAGTCCCTCAAGCGGCGAGGGGTATGGCGCACGCGTTTGGCCTTGCTGGCTTCGCCAGAGATAGTGGAACGTTTTCAAGGTTTTGACGAGGCTCAGGAAGTTGTAGCCGCTCTCTCCCTAACTTCTGCTGCCCCAGTCGTGGAGCGAAAGGCTCACCTGGAGCAGTTGCTGCAGTTGGTAAACGCGGGACAAATAGACCAGGTAATCGTCAGTCGGGCTTTAGTGTCCACAGACGAACTCCTTCGCCTGTTGGCCGGATGTGAGCAGC
>DTZQ01000340.1 GCA_012961305.1 Armatimonadota bacterium
CGGTCCAAACTCCCGCTGGTCCCCCAGACGCAGGCGGGTCCCAGTCTTGGGCAGTGAGCAGCCAGGTCTCCGGCTCCCTCTCGCCCAAGGGCCAAACTTTCCCCCCCACCCACACTCCCTCGGGCCGGGTTTCCGCCCGCAGTTGGAAATAGGCCCATTGGTCGGGCACCATCGGGTTGGCCCGTAGCGCGATGGGTTCCACCTGGCCTTCTGCCACTCGCAGCAGGGCCAACCGGTCGGTAACCTGCACCAAGCGGTAGTGGTTCTTCCGGTCGCGCCAGTAGGCCACCAGGCCCACACCCCAGGTGCGAGCGTGTTCCGGGCACCGCACCGCGGCCTGCACGGTGTAATTGCGCCAGGTCAGGACGGCGATGGCGTTCCCGCCCAAGTTTTCCTGTGACTGGCGGAGGACGTGAGTGCCCTCGGTGGCGACTTCCCACTTCCCTCCCACCGTCGTCCAGGTCATTAAAGGGACCTCGGCCTGCTGTTCAAAGTCCTCTCGCCACAGCAGTTCCCTGGCCCCCGTGGGCGCGGCACCCAGCAGAATGGCAATGAACAGCAAGTACATTTTGGATTCAGGGGCTTTAGTCCCGGGACGGCACTCAAGTGCCTGACGCCAAAGGGTGCTAAATTAGCCCTTCCAATCGCTCTTCGGCCAAGCGGGCCACTTCCGGCTCTGCAGCGGTATCTAACACCCGCACGTAAGTTTCAATGGCCCCTCGGGTGTCCGCGAGGGCTTCCTGTACCTGGCCCAATTTCAGCAGTACCAGCCCGCTGCGCACGGCTGGGGAGTCGGGTTGTTCAGATACCGCCCGGCGGAGATGGGTCTGAGCCTCACGGTAGCAGCGGGCAATGGTTTCTGCCGGGGCGCTGCGGGCCGCCAAGAGGACAGCCGTCCGCTCCCAGGCCAGACCCTGCTGCACTAAGGTTTGTTCATCCGCAAATTGAGCCAGCAGGGTCTGATAGGTCTCTAACGCTTCGTCCGTCCGTCCCTCCTTTTCGGCCCGTTGGGCAAAGGTCAGCAAAGCCTCAGCGGTTTCCTTCCGATTAGGCCACTGGAGCACCAATTCCTTGAGGGCCGCCTCTTCCAACTCCCGTTCTCCTGCCGCGGCTTGACACTGGGCCAGAAGGGAGGCCGCCGTCCCGCCATGGGTCGGGGAGTCGCCATAGTTGGCCAGTACCCACTGGCACTCCCGGGCCGCTGCTTGGTAGTCCCCCTCCGCCCACAGGGCCTGCGCGTCCGCCAGCAGAACCTCTGCCAGTTCCTCCTCCGGTCGGGCCGCCGGGTCCAACCACTGGGCGGCCTCTACCGCGGCCATGGCTTCCCGCAGCCGATATGCCTGCCGGTAGGCTGCCGCCAGTTTCAGGTAGAAATGGCTGGCCGTGCGGGCCTCAGGAGAACTCGGGGCCACCGCAGCCAAGAGTTGTTCCGCCTCCCCCCACCGCCCCGCCGCCAGACAGACGGCTACCCGTTCCCAACGGGAAAGATGAGAGAGCGCAGGTTTCCCTGACTTGGTTGGTTTAGTTAGTTGGTTTGCTGGTTGGGTTGGGGTTGGCGGGGACGGGAGACAGAAGACGGGAGGCCGGCCCTTCAACCTCCGCTCCCCGGTCCTCCGTCTCCGGTCACTCAAATCCCCTGCCTTTACTGCCTCCTGCTCCTGGCCCCCTTGTCCCCTGGTCCCCTCGTCAGTTGCTAACCGTGCTTCCCCTTGAAGGTAAGGTTCCACTCGGGCCACGGCGGCAGGTGGCAAAAGGGGAGCGTTAATAGCGGTCTCGGAGGGAAAATAGAAGGGTCGCGGCCACCACAGAGCAAGGACCAGCAGCCCTACCAACCCGGCGGCCAAACCGACCCGCCAGCCCCACCAGGCCCAACGCCAGGCACCCATCGCCGGCAGTTGGGCGGCCACGCGGGAGACGAAATCGGCTGGCGGTTCGAGGCGGGGCAAGGCTTGCAGGGCCCGTTGGGTGGCTTGGAACAGATGCCACTCCCGGGCGCAGGCCGGACAGGTGTCCAGATGTGCCTGCAGCGTCCGCTGGACGGTTTCAGGGAGCGTACCGTCCCAGCAGGCGGAGAACCGACGGCGGATTAACCAACAAGTGAACCCTCTCATGGCTCGAAGTAATCGGCCAGTTTCTCCTTCAGCAGGGCCCGTCCCCGATGGACGCGGGACTTGACCGTGCCCAGGGAGACCCGCATGATGCGGGCAATTTCCTCGTAGGACAGCCCTTCCAAATCGCAGAGCACGACGGCCAGACGGTAATGAGCGGGCAGTTCAGCAATTTTCGCCCGGACGAGGGCCGCGGCTTCCCGGCTGAGCACCGCTTGCAGCGGCGTAGGGCCAGGGTCGGCCAGTTGAGCCAGTTCGGCGGTGAGGGAACTTTCCGCGGCCTCCAAAGGCACCGTAGGTGGTGGCTGCCGACGGCAAGCATTGAGACACACATTGACGGCCAAACGGTAGAGCCAAGTGGTAAACTGGGCCTCACCCCGAAAAGAGGGCAGCGACCGGTACATAGCAATGAAAATCTCCTGGGCCAGGTCCTCTACCTCTTGACCAGGCCCCAAGAAGTTGGCCGCCAAATTGTACACCCGCCGCTGGTGTTTCTCGATGAGCAATCGCCAGGCCTCTGGGTCGCCGGCCTGACAACGGGCCACCAAAGCGGCATCCTCATCTGGCTCCGTGTGTCCCCGCGTGGCCAAGGTCACCCCAGAACGGGGCGGAGCCAGGGGAAGGGAAGTAGCCATTGTCCGCCTCGTGCTCCCATACTGCCGGGCACAGACTCAACCGCCTGCCGCCCTCAATTCCCTTAGTCACCGTTTCCCCGCCGAAGGTTCCCACTGCTTTCCTAAACGAAAGGGGCAGGAAAAAAGTTCACCGCTTGACACATTCAGCGAAATTAGTTAAACTTCCTGCAGGGGAAGTAACCGTGTCTGGAAAAGTGAACCCTATCCCCTACCTCATCGTCATAGGTAGCCGGAGGGAAGAATGAAACCATGAAACGAATGACCTTTCTCCTCAGCCTATGTCTAAGTTTGAGTGCCACCGCCGGGGCGCAACCCTGGGCCGATGAGGAGGAGTGTGCGGAGCAGTTCGTCCTGACCGCGGTGCTCCGGGCCCCGAACCCCTGGCCCCGGAGGGGCGAGGTAACCCTGGCTTTCAACCTTCAGCCCGATGGCAGCCACTACGCCGCAGTCCTGAGGGCCGAAGGGGCTCAGTTCTACCTCGTCCGCAACGGCCAGCGACAAAAATTGGGTTCTACCTGGCCCCTGGCCCTCCATGATGGGATGTCCCTTACCCTGCAGCGGCGGAAATGGCGCATGCGGCTCTGGGGCGAAGGGCTGTTGTTGGCAGAGGCCTACGATGAAACTTGGCAGGGGGGAACCTGCGGCTGGCGGGCCAGAGCGGGCTTGCACCTGGAGGAGTGGGAGCAGCAGCCGGTTGGGGATTTGTACTTTGCCGACGATTTCGTGCGCACGGTCGGCGGCAAGGTGTGGGAAACCCTGCAGGGGAAATGGCTGCTCAGCGGGGTGAAAAGCGTCCGGCCCAATCCCCGGCTCAGCGCCAATCCCTTCAGTTTCGCCGCCAGGGCGAAGGAGGAGTCTTTGGCCGTTGCCGGCTACTGGTTCTGGAGCGACTACACCTTTGCCGCCACGGTTAAGCCGGAGGGTTTGGGAGCGGTGGGCCTGGCGGTGTACGTGCAGGACGAGCACAATTACCTGCTGTTCCGCTGGGCAGCGCGAGGTCGGCCGAAGCGGCAGTTGGTGCGCGTGCGAGACGGCCAAGGGGAAATCTTAGCCCGCGCGGAGGGAGGCTTCGTGCCCGGCCAGTGGTATCGGTTGGCGGTAACGGTGCTGGACGGCTGGTTGACCGCGGCCATTGATGGACAGCCCGTTTTGGCCGCTGAAGTCCGCGACTTCGGCCAGGGACGAGTCGGCCTGTACGCCGCCCACTGTGAGCGGGTGACCTTCGATGATGTGCGGGTCGAAAGCGCGGATGGCCTGTGCGAGGACTTCCACCAGGTCAACGTAGGCAAGTGGCGAGATATCTGGGGAACTTGGCACACCCAGGGGGGAGTACGGCAACTGCTGGCCGGCCCGGGCCTGACGATTACCGGCCGTTCCGATTGGCAAGATGCAGAGGTGAAAGCGGAAATCGAACCGCAGGGAGCAGAGGCCGTAGGGTTGTGTTTCGGCTATCATTCGGCGGGCAACTACTATTTGTTTCGCTGGGGAGGAAGCCGACAGGAACTCGTGCGGCTAACTGAGGGGCGAGAGGAGATTTTGGCCGCTTGTCCCGCGGGGACCCGTCCGCGGGTGGTACGGCTAAGAGTGCGCCTGGACCGGGGCTACGTGCAAGCGGCCGTGAACGGCCAGCCAGTCTTGGAAACGGTGGTGAAAGACGATTTGGCCGGGCAGGTGGGAGTGTTCAGTCGAGGGCTAAAGGGAACCAAGATACGCCATTTCTGGGTTACCTTTCCCCGACCTTTAGAGGTGGAGCCCCCCATCACCGAGCAGTTCGCCCGTGAGGCGACGATGGCGGGTTGGGCCAGTCCCCGAGGGGCCTGGCAGTCCGGGGGCAATGGCTGGTACTGGCACAAGGGCCGTTTCTTCGGCGAGGCCTGGGTGCGCTTCCCCCCGCCGACGGAGCCGGGAACCTCGCGGACGGTGGTGCTGGGAGCGGAGGAGCCGGAGCCCACGGCGGGATACCGGCTGGAGGTACAGCGGGGAGAGGAAGGATGGCGGCTGTCGCTCCATCGGCAGGGCATGGTCCTGGCCCAGGGAGAACTTCCCCTTCAGGGAGAGGAGCCGCTGGAAGTACAGCGACGGGGGCATTACCTCATCCTCCGGCAGGGCTCGCGGCCGGTTTGGGCCTGGGCTGAGGCGGAACCGTTGTCCGGCCGGCGGATAGGCGTGCAGTTGGCCGAGCGCCACTTGTCCCTGAGCGACCTCCACGTGGGTACGAACCACCTGCTGGATGACACCTTTTCCCTGGCTCCCTGGCGCTGGTGGGTGCAAACGGGCGACTGGGAAGTCCGCTCTCGCTGGCCCTGCGCGCCGGGTTGGGCCTGGTTCGGGGGAGCGGAGCAGGAACGTCCCCTGCTGTGGAGCAAAGCGAGTTTTCAGGGCGACCTCACCGTAGAGGCTTACCTGGCTTTTCAGATGAAGCCCTTGCCTCGCGGCTATCCCAACCCCCGCGATTTGAACCTGACCATCTGCGGCGATGGGCGTCGGTTAGCCAGTGGGTACAGTTTCGTCTTTGCCGGTTGGGGCAACACCGCCAGCGGCCTTTGGCGCCGGGAGGAAGTGGTTGCTCGCAACCCCAGGTTCAACCTGCGGAATCCCACCAATTTCAACAACGCCTTCCACCGCCATTGGTTCTACCTGCGGGTGGAGAAAACAGGCCCTCACCTGCGCTACTTCGTGGACGACCAGCCAGTCCTGGAGTACACCGATGCCCAACCCCTGACGGAGGGCCGAGTGGCCTTCTGGACCTGGGACAACGGTCTAATGCTTGCCCGCGCCCGAGTGTGGTACGAGGCTCTGGCGGAGCAGGCCCCGCCGCTGTGGTCGCCGCCTCTGGAACGAGCGCTGGGCCCAGCAATA
>DTZQ01000341.1 GCA_012961305.1 Armatimonadota bacterium
GCCTGCACAATCCTTTCTTCTCCTAAGGCTTGGATTACCTTTTCCTCTCCGAACAGGCGTATCATGCGGGTTACACTTTCTCTTTCTGCCAAGGCCCGCATCACCTTCTCCTCCCCAAACATCCTTATCACTCCCCCCAAATCTACCCCTATCTCTTCCGGCGTCATTTGTCGCATCTTTAACACCTCCTCCAATACCCTTTGATGTAACAGCAGTAAATGAGACACATACAAGGAGCATTCCCCATGATGCTCAATTACATACTCCACCACCTCCCGCTCCCGTTCCCCCTTGCTCACCATCAATAACGGCAGCGTCGCCCGCCCCACCGGCAGACCATTCAGGTCTATCAGAAAAGTGGGAAAGCCATCCAAACTACCACCGGCCCTTGGTACTCCACCAAAGTGGTGGCCCCCAGGCAGTCAAAAGGAAAGGGCAGGCTTGCCCGCCGGTCACGCTTAATCAGGATTAGGTCTGCCCGCAGGGGCATCTCCCCCAGGGAAACCTCTTCCAAAACAATGAGACGGCCTTGGTATTCCTGCCGAAGAAACTGGGCCACAAAAGGATGCCAGTAAACTGCCATTTGGATTCGGCCTTTCCGGTTGAGATTTCATCCCTCCTCCTGTCCGGTTTCCACCGGGCCTGCTGCTCCATTGTACTCCATCTCCACAAAATTGTCAAGCCCTGGACTCGGAACTTAGTACAAGGATGCAGAAATTCGCTCCTCCTTAGCCGAGAGTTAACGCCCCGGCTAAGCGGCGCAAGCACTGAACGAAGCAGGGAAGGGCGCCTTCAGCACCCTTAGGCTGCTCAGCCTGAGGCTTGAGCCTTAGGCGGCTCGTCCTGGATTTCCAAGGCCAATTCCGGTTGGGGAAATTGCAAGTTAGCCGTTTCCCTTTGGAGGAGGAAAGGGGGAAGTGGTGGCGAATAACGGGAACGGGCCATTCAGGATTTGAGATTTGAAATCTCAGATTTATCAGGTGCCGGACTCCTTGGGAATTACTTCTTGGCTCATGTTCGCCAATTGTCAGAGAGAAGGAGGGAAACCCACCCCTCCCTCTCGCTGAGCATCAAACTCAAAAGGTCTAACTAATCTCCGATAATTCAAGGGGAAGGGCCCACTGTTCAGTCGGGCTTAGTTTGGGGTCTAAAGGTTCCGAAGAAGGGAGGATTGGCCCATGTCTGAACCCCTCAAAATTGGCATTGTAGGCTGTGGGCGGATTCTGCCCGCCCATCTACACGGTTTCCAAATCCTGCGGGAGGCCGGGTTTGACCATTTCCGCATTACGGCCTTGGTGGCCCGCAAAATTGAGGATGCCCTTAGGTTCCGCCGCCGCGGTGAAGGGCCTCCGCCCCGTCCTCCAGTTTCCCAGGCCCCCGGCGACCCTCTGGGCCGACCCCATCTCTACGTCAGCGACTTTCAGGACGATGTCGAAGTCGAGGTGTATGACGACTATCGGGAGATGTTGGAGAAGGCGGAAGTGGATGCGGTGGAGATTTACACTTCGCTGTTTAACCACCACGAAATTGCCCTTGCGGCCTTAGAGGCGGGCAAGCACGTGATGGTGCAAAAACCCATGGCCATCAGCGTCCGCGCGGCGCGGGCCATGATTGAGGCCGCCGAGAGGGCGGGGAAAGTGCTCTCCGTTGCCGAATGCGCCCGCTACGGGGCTGAAACCCGCCAGGCAAAGTGGGCTCTGGAACAGGGCCTGCTGGGCGAGGTCGAAATGGTGGCCCAGGTCTCCTTAGGCAGTTTCTGGTCGCCGGACAAAATCGTCGCCGATACCCCCTGGCGGCACCAGAAATTGTTGGGCGGGGGCGGCGGTTCCGTTGACCTGGGGGTACATTTCTTCCATGTGCTGCGCTACCTCTGCGGTGAGTTGGACGAAATATGTGCCCTAACGAAGTGCTTTGAACCGCGCCGCTACAAGCGGGATGAAGCGGGCAACGTCATTTTGGAGTGTTCCTGTGACGTGGATGACGCCTTCTTCGCCAATTTCTCCTTCCAGAGCGGAGCCATAGGGCATATCACCTGGACCTGGGCCGGCCACGGCGAGCCGGTTTCGCTGCCCGGGGGGCGAGTCATTTACGGAACTAAGGGCTGTCTCAAAGAGGGCCAACTCATCTTGGACGAGGGCACCCGCTACTCCCTGTCCGAGGTCTTTGCAGCCGAAGCCCCGGAGGAACTCAAGGAGCGCTGGTTCCCCCGTGGCATTACGGACATCTTCGCCCTGGAGGAACTGGACTTCCAGCAGGCCATCGCCACCGGCGCACACACGGAAACCCACGGCAAAGAGGGCCTGAAGGATTTGGCCGCCAGTTTCGCCATTCTGGAATCTGCGACCCTGAAACGGGCCGTGCGGGTGGCCGACGTGGAGTCCAGCGCCGTGGACGCCTACCAGCGGGAAATAGACGAACACTACGGGTTGGTTGGCTAATTGTAAGGAGGTCTTATGAATGTCATCGTCATAGTGGCCGACAGCCTGCGGCGTGACCATTTAGGCTGTTGCGGGAACTGGACGCCCCCCGGAAAAATCGCCCGCTATCAGCCGCTGCTTTGACCCCGTTTCCACCCTTGAGATGGAAAGGCCTAAGGAGAACGTACCATGCTTTTATGGGTGTGCCTGAGTTGGGCAGTGACTGGAGCTGCGGAAGTGGCCGAGCCGCTTCGGTTTCACGTCCCTTTTGAGGGAACGGCAGCGCCGGTTGTGGCCCGGGGAGCAGCCACCGTTGGGGGAGCGGAGGAAGTGGCCTTCGTCGCCGGGCGAAGGGGGCAGGGAGTGCGGGTCGAACGGACCCCGCTGGTGTACTCTGTCCCCGAGAACCTCGACAAGCACCGGGGAACCATTTGCCTCTGGATACAGCCCCTCTGGAACGGCGACGACGGGAAAAATCACGGCTTCTTAGCCGATGACCTTCCCTTTAACCAATTGGGAGCCAACAACCTGTACCTGTGGAAGTGGAGTACCGGTGTACTTCGGTTCGACGTGCGCGACGCCTCTGACCATTACCTCACCACCGCCGCTACCTCCTGGCGAGCGGGCGAGTGGCACCACGTCGCCGCCGCCTGGGACTGCGCGGTGGGGACCTGGCTGTTCGTGGACGGGGAACTGCGAGCCGCCCGGCGGTTCACCTGGGAACCGCGAACCAGCAACTCCTTCCGCTTGGGTTCCAACTGGAACGGACAGCACCCTGCCCAAGGGGTGTTCGATGACCTGCGAATTTACGAGTGTCCGCTGACCGCGGAGCAGGTGCAGGTGGTAATGCGCGGCGAACCCTTGGAAACGGTGGTCTACGAGGGCCTGATGGCCCCCCGACAGGTGAGGGTGGGGGAAACCTGCGAGGTGCGCCTGCAGGTGCAAACCATTCGCGACCTGGCCCGGGCTTATCCGGTACGGATAGCCCTGAACGACTTGGTGTTGGGGTCGTTTACGGTCCCCCGCCTGACCGCGGGTAGGGCTACCTTAGGGCCCTTTGCCCTCACCGTGCCGCCCTACTACTACCTTCCGCCGGGGCAACATACCCTTTGGGCAGAACTGGCGGGAACTCTACCGGCAGGGGACCGGCGGGCCGAGGCCGTGGTTGAACTCCTCACCCCGCTCCCGCAACCAGCGCGGTGGGAGGTGTCGCCGGAAGGAACGCTGCTGCGCAACGGCAGGCCCTGGTTAGCAGAGGGAGAAGCCCTGTTTTTCGAGCGGAAGTTGTACGAGGGCGAGGCGGCCCGCCAAAAGGCAAAGGAACTCCTTCGCCGGGGACGCCTTGGGGACGCCCTTCGCGTGCGGGTGCTGGACCGGGTGGACTGTACCCAGACTGACCACCACTATTGGGAGAACTCACCCGCGCGCGTGGTGGAACTGGGGCCGGGGAAGAAGTTTCGCCTGGTGGGAGTGAAAGAGGCCGTAACCAAAACTCGTCGCGTGTACGGACAGGAGCGAAAGGTGCTTCCGGCCTTCTCCTACCGCCTGCGCTGTGCACCCCGCCCCACGCCGCATCTGCTCTTAGTGGAAATCCCCAACGACCGAGAGCGGAACCTGGAACTTTCCCTGGATGCAGCACCAGGCAGCACTCCCGCCCCGCACCTGCGGGAAAGCGGCCTCGGCCGGCGGGAACTCATCAACTTAGGCGTCGTTTACACCGGCCGCCAATATCCCTGCGACGGGCAAGTGTACACCGAATACTTCCTTTTCTTCCCCAAAACCGAGGCGGTGGAGGTGACGGTCGCTCGCTCTGACCGAGAAGCAGAGGCTGGACCGGACGCGGGTTCGGCCGTATCTCAAATGGTGGTGGTGGAAGTCCTCGATTCGCTGCGCGAACTGGCCAATGCCCCCCTACTCCCTCCGCCAGGCCCCCAACGGACGGTGTCCCTGTTTTACCCACAAGTGACGCTGCTGTTCGACGAATACGGCTTCACCGGGACATCTCCCGCCCAGCGGGAGGCCGGGGCACGGGTGTTGATGGACTATCTGCGGTTCCTGGGCTTCAATCGCCTGGAGTTTCATCCCTATGCCTTCAGCCCGCGGGCCTATTTCCCATCGAAAATATTTACCCCAGCCGGCGATTGGGACGTATTCGCTTACTTGCTCCCCGCGGCCGCAGAGGCCGGGCTGGAAATCCTCCCCCGTGTGGATTCGCTGGTCTTCTACGACGAACTGCTGAAAGAGGACCCAGACAACTTCCAGCAGGGGGTAGGGGGAAGCATTCGCCAATATTTCGGCCAGGTGCCCGACCCGCTGCGGCCCGCGGTGCAGCAGTTGCTGTTTGACTTGCTGCAGGAGATGCTGGAACGAACGCGCGGTTGGCCCAATGTGCCTGGGGTGGGTTTTAGGGCCAACGCCAAGTTCGGCGTGCTCTACGTAGGGTCACATTGGAATGCCCCGCCCCAGGAAACGGGCTACAGTGCTTGGGACCTCAGGGCGTTTGAGCAAGCGACCGGAATAAAAATGGGCGAGGGGAAAGAAGAACCGGCCAGGGAAGCCCGTGAGTGGCTGCGGGAGCACGCCTGGGAGGCTTGGATTGGCTGGCGCTGCCGAGGGATTCACGATTGGTGGGTGCGGGCGCGGGATTTGGTGCGCGAGGCGGAGGGCAAACTCCTGTTCGTGCGAACCATCATTCCCTACGACCATCATTTCCCCAGCGACCAAACCCAATGGTACGGAAGGGGTTTAGACCCGCTGACCATTCACCGTTACCATGGCTACGACCCTGCGCTCTACCGAGAAGAGACGGGGATGCTCATTTCGCGGGCCATCTCCCTGGGGGCCGACCGGTACAACCGCGGCCGAGTGCACAACTGGCTCTGGTGGCACCAGCCCCAACTGGCCCAGATGTACCGCACGCGAGAGGGAACGGCGGTAGAGTTCTACTACATCTATTGGGAACTGCCTGACCATCCGAAGGGCTTCCGGGTAGGCCCCTCCTGGCCGCGCGGCCGGGCGGCCCTGCATCCATTACTCTACGCCCTGCGCACCATGAACCCCCGCGATTTGACCTTCTACAACTGGCACCGGGCCACCACGGGCCGGGAATGGGAACTGCGGGAGTTCTGTCGGGCCTTTCGCGCCCTGCCGTTAGTACCGCCCCGCGACTTCGAGGGAGCCCTCAGCGTTGAACCGCCGGAAGTCCCCGTGTGGGTGAAGTGGTTCGCCGACCGCTTGGCCCTGGTCAATGACCACCCGCTGCCCGTGACGGTACGCCTGAGCGGACTCAAGCC
>DTZQ01000342.1 GCA_012961305.1 Armatimonadota bacterium
CTCATACTTCTTATGGTCTTTGCCTTTGGCTATCTGTCAGGGCTGGCTGACCTTTTCCCGGCCGGCCTCTCCGACCGCCCGGCTCTGCCGCAGGGCCAGCACTTTGTTGAGTGCGTTCAGATAGGCTTTGGCGCTGGCCTCGATGACATCGGTGCTGGTGCCCCGACCCACCACCGTAAGGCCGTTGTCGCGCACTCGCACCACGGCTTCCCCGATGGCGTCTTGGCCCTCCGTTACGGCCCGTAAGCGGTAATCGTCCAACTGGAGCGGCACGCCGGTAATGCGGTCAATGGCTTTGTACAGCGCGTCCACGGCTCCGTCGCCACAGGCAGTGTCCTGGATTTTGCTTCCCTCGTGGTTCAAGCACACCGTAGCCGTCGGAGGCGTGTGGGTGCCCGTGGAGACGTACAGGTTCTCCAACCCGAAAATTTCGGGGACGGTGGAAGTTTCCTCCTCCACAATGGCGACGAGGTCTTCGTCGAAGACCTGCTTCTTCCTGTCCGCCACCCGCAGGAAATGTTCGTAGATGCGGGTCAATTCCTCCTCTGTGACTTGGTAGCCCAACTCCTGCAGACGGACCTGCAATCCATGCCGACCCGAGCGGGGGCTCAGGGGAAGACGCTGTTCGTCGGCGGGCCAACCGACGTCTTTCGGGCGCATGATTTCGTAGGTTCGGCTGTCCTTAATGACCCCATCCTGATGGATGCCGGCGCTGTGTCGGAAAGCATTGGCTCCCACGATAGCCTTGTTCGGCTGCACGGGCAGGCCGGTGAGTTTGCTGACCAACTGCGAGGTGCGGTAGAGTTCTGCGGTTGCAATTTCGGTGTGGACCTGGTAATAGTCCGGGCGAACTTTCAGGGCCATAACGATTTCCTCCAGGGAAGCGTTCCCGGCCCGCTCGCCCAGTCCATTGATGGTGCATTCTACCTGCCGTACCCCAGCCTCAATGCCGGCCAGCGAGTTGGCCACCGCCAGACCCAAATCGTTGTGGCAGTGGACGCTGAGGATGACCTGATGGATGTTGGGCACATGCTCCCGGATGTACTCAATGATGCGCCGAAACTGGGGCGGCATGGCGTAGCCCACGGTATCGGGGACGTTAATGACGTCCGCTCCCGCCTCGATGGCCGCTTCAATGACCGCACACAAGTAGCCCAGGTCACTGCGCACGGCGTCCTCGGTGGAGAACTCGACGGTAGCGTGGGGATGCTTCGCGGTCAACTGCCGGGCCAACTGGACCCCGTTGACCGCCATTTCCAGCACCTCCTCCCGGCTCTTGCGCAGTTTGCGCTCCGTGTGGATGTCGGAGGTGGCAATAAAGGTGTGAATGCGGGCTCGCTCCGCGTGTTTGACCGCTTCCCAGGCCCGTTCAATGTCCTCCTCCCGCACCCGGGCCAAACCGCAGATTTCCGGGCCCCTAACTTCTTGGGCGATGGCCTGCACGGCCGCGAAATCGTCGGGCGAGGAAATGGGAAACCCCGCCTCGATTACATCCACTTTCAGCCGTGCCAGTTGGTGCGCGATTTGGAGTTTCTCCGGGGGATTTAGACTCGCGCCTGGCGATTGTTCTCCATCCCGCAGAGTAGTATCGAAAATGTAGATGCGTTCGCTCATAGTAAACTCCTCCCATAACAAAAAACCTTCCATCTCCTTAGAGACGGAAGGTTCTTCCGCGGTACCACTCTAATTGGTCACGCCGGAGCCTCCTGCTCCCGCGGACCCACTCTGCCCCGCACGGCCCCGGTAAAAAGGGGCGATGCGGTGTCCCTTTTAACGGTGGGACGCTCCGTCACAACCTACTTGCCCTGGGCAACCTTACTGGCGCCCCCTCCCAGGGTTTCAGTTAGCAACTCCCGGGCGAGTTTCCGCCGGTCCGAAAGGCCGGTTCTCAGCACCCCCGGCTCTCTGTGCTTTCTCGCCGACGTACTACTCCCGTTCCTCGTCTTTGGGCCTTATTTACGGTTGTAATATCTCTACCAGGGGCATCTCTGGAGACCGTGGGTGGAGTTCTGGTCTATCCAGTTGGGTACTCAGAAGGAACACGCTACCCCCTCATCGTTGCGATTCAC
>DTZQ01000343.1 GCA_012961305.1 Armatimonadota bacterium
CATAATTTTAACCGGTATTGTCATTCCGGTCAATCATGTTGAACCGGCTGAGCAGTTACATTTTAACATCCCTTGTGGGGATTGTCAATACCTTCAGGAGCGGCCCATTCCAGGCCCAACTCCACCAATTTCGCCTGCGTGGGCACGCCCTCTGCATCCCAGCCGCACATCTGGTAGTACAGTTCCCGCGCGGCCTCGAACTCCGCCCGGTCAAGGGCCTCTCCGGCCAACGCACCGTTCTCCAGCGGCTCAAACATCCGCGCCGGAAGCACATCGTCGTCCTTGGTGAACCCCTCCCGCAAGTTGAACAGCCGGGCCAGGGTGTTGGCGCGTTCCCCCACCTTGAACAGTTCCCACAAACTGGTGTCCCAGCCGGTCACAGCGTTGACGAAATTGACCAACTGGGTGAGGCTCAGGACACCGATGGGCACGCCCACGAAGTCGCACAGGCCCAGGGAGTTGAACAAACTCCACACCAATTGGCAGTAGTAGTACGCTCGCACCTTGCGCGGCCCCAGGTCGAGGCTGTCCACTGGCTCCAGCAGGCCCAACTCGCCCAGAGGATGCCCGTGCGGATGGAAGGACTCGAAGAAGGGGTCGTGGGGGGCCTCCATGTGGTCCGCCCCCGTGGGAGAACAGGCGTAGGCCAAGGCCAAACTCCTCTTGCCCCGCGGCTCGTGCATGGGGAACTCCTGGCCCTTCACGTGCAGGGCAAACTTCTCTGCCCCTCGCCCTATTTTCTCCGCCGCTCGCTTTACCCCTTCAGCCAGCAAGTTACCCAGACCTTCCCGCCGGGCAATCATCTCGATGAGTCGGGTCACGGCCTCCGCATTGCCGAACCGCAGTTCCAGGCCGCCGGTGTCCTCCTTCGTCAGCAGGCCCTTCTCATAACACTCCATCGCGAAGGCAATCACGGCGCCAGTGGAAATGGAATCCAGCACGTACTGGTTGAGCAACTGGTTGGCCAGGGCGATTCTCTTCAAATCTCCCACTCCACACAGGGAGCCGTTGGCAGCGATGGTTTCATATTCCGGCCCGCCGTACTGGGGGATGACGCCCAACTCCGGCACCTCCACCTCCCGCTTACAGGCCACCGCGCAGGCGTAGCAGGTGCCTCGGTTGACCAAAATGGTTTCGGCCAGATATTGCCCGCTGACTTTGTCCGCCTGCTCAAAGCACCCCTGGCGGAAGTTGCGCGTGGGCAAGATGCCCCCGGCGTTCAGGAGCAGTATGCCCCGTGCGGTGCCGTAGAGGTGGAGCCCATCCTGCTCCCGGTCGTAGTGTTCGCGGAACCAGTTGAGCACCGCGCGGGCGGCCTGGGGATGAGCCGGCTCTACGCGCTGGCTCCCGCGCACGGCAATGGCCTTCAGTTTCTTGGCTCCCATCACTGCGCCCAGTCCGCACCGGCCGTGAAAGTGTTTGCACTGGTTCACAATCGCCGCGAAGCGCACCAGATTTTCCCCGGCAATGCCCGTCTGCAGTACACGAATGCGGGAATCGCCCAATTCCTCCTCCAAAGTGTCCTGTACCTCTCCGGAAACGCGACCCCACAGGTGAGCCGCCTCGCGCAGTTCGGCCTCGCCGTCGTGCACCCACAGGTACACCGGACGCTCGGCACAGCCCTGAACCATGATGCCATCGTAGCCCGCGGCCTTCAGTTCCGGCCCCCACCACCCGCCGGCCTCGGACTCTCCGAAGCCTCCGGTGAGTGGTGATTTGCCCAAAGCCGAATAGCGGTTGGTGCCAGAGAGAGTGGTTCCACAGAGCACGCTGGTCAGGAAAATGAGCCGATTATCCGGCCCCAGAGGGTCCGCGCCCGCCGGCACCTCCCGGAGCAAAAAATAAGCCCCCAGCGCGCTCGCTCCCAAATAGCGGCGGTAGAGTACTTCCGGCAACTCTTCTGTCCAGGTCTTCCCCGCGGACAAATCCACCCGCAAAATCCGTCCGTGGTATCCGTGTGGCATAGATATCCCTCCTCGTAGTCGTCAGCCTTCAGCCTATTCCAGAATGCAGGAGGCCCTCCTTCTCCACCCCGATACAGGATACATGATGTATGAGACCTCACCTTTCCCACAAGCGGCCCTCCCTTTCTTCCCCCCGCTTGCGGGGACCCCTCCCTTTCTTCCTCCCGCTTGCGGGGGGAAAGAGGGGGAGTAGGGTGCATCCTGCATCCATGTTTACCAAAGGAAATGCAGTAGTTTACTCTGCTCCCACTGGTTGCAAGGTCACCCGGCGTTTTTCGCCGAAGCGGGCACGGTTGGCCGCTTCTAACCAGAACACCACCGTCACCGGTTCCCGTAACTCTGCGGCGAGGAGAAAAGGTCCCAACTCTACATCCTCGTAACGACCGACCCGGTGTGGCACTGGCACGCGGAAGGTCAGGTCGCTCTCCGGCGCACCGATGAGGTACACCCCTCCGGTCTCTCCGGCTTCCTGAGGCGACAGCCAGGCCGCTTCGCCCGTGTTGCCCAGCGAGGCCCGCCCGCGCACCGGCCGTCCGGCCCGCACTTTCACCATCGCGCCGTCCGCGACCTCTATCCACTCGCCAGCCACGTTTTCAATCCACAGGCCGTTGAACTCGCCGTTGAGGTACTTGGGCGGGTTGTGGCCGTTGTAGGGCCGATTGCCCACCGCTATCAGGGGGCAGTTGGCCGAAGTGGTGCCAGTGCCTTCCGTGCGCAGGGCTACCTGCTGACCCGCCTCTCGGGCCCGCAGGTATTCCTCCCGATGCCGGGCCCAAATCTGGGAGAAGCCCCGCGGGTGCAGGTCGCGGTCAATGATAATCCAGACCTCGGGAACGGGTCTGGGTGTCTGGGTTTCTGGGTATCTGGTAAGTTGGGGAGCGAAACGTTGGGCTTCCAGGGCCGAGGGGCGGGGTGTACCGTCGGGGTTGATGATGCCAAAGTCGCTGTTTTCGTTCACCCGATAGCCGCCCGGCCACCACCAGCCGGCGCTGCCATTGGCTCCGCTGTCCAAAATCATGCGGTAGGTACTCTCCCAGATTTGGCGCTGATGTTCAATTCTCTCCGGAGTGGTGTTGGGGTAGATGCTGGCTCCGTACTCGGCCCAGTAAACGGGCTTACCGTTTCCGGCCCAGCGGGCGTACAGGGTTACGAAACCCGTATCCCGCGCGGCCTCCCATTCGGCCGGCATGCCATAGCCCTCCGGCGAAGTGAAGTCCAGATGCTTGGCCCCACTGAGCAAATCGAAGGCCATCACCCGGTCCGGCCAGGGCCGCCCGGTTCCGCCGTAGCCGGTGCGCGCGCCTAAGAGGTGGTGTGGGTCTAAGCGGTGGATGTGTCGCCGTACCCGCCCGTAGCCCCAACTGAGCAGGTCATCCACGAACCGCCGATAGGCCGCGACCAGCATCCGCCACTCGCCGTCGTTGAGGATTTGCTCATCCGAAGGGCCGGTGACCTCCCCTTCCTCCGTACGGGGCAGGGGATAACCCCAGTCCCGTTCGGCGTTCTCGAGGTTACCGTAGTGGTCCCGGACCCACTTCTCCCATTGGGGGTCTAAGCGGCGCCGCTGCCGGTAGTTGCCCAGACGCGGCTCCCAAGCCAGGTCGTAGGCGAACAGGGCGTTGCTCTGGGGCAGGCGGGCCTCCCTGAGCAGCCGGGTGACCAAATCGGGGTCAAAGGCCAGGGGATGCGCGCCGGCGATGAAGACGTTGACCTTGATGCCATGTCCTCGGCAGCGGCTCAGGAAGTCGGCCAGCGGACGGGCCATTTCCACCCTCGTGTACTGAATGCTGACCAGGTTCATCCCCAGTTCGCGCAGCAGTTGCAAATCCCGCTCGATGACCACCGGGTCGTAGTTCGTGGGGCGCAGCCAATGGCCCCAGTAGCGATGTGGCTCCAAACCGCTCACCGACAGCGGCCAGTAGTTGACGCCGTGAGCGTACCAGTACCTCCCGTTCAGGCGGAACTCGCCCTCCTCTACGGTGACCAGTTGCGTGGGGTCAAGGGCCTCCTCGGCTAACAGGCTGAACTCGTGGACTATGCGGTCCAGGGTTTCTCCCCTCTGCTGCAATTCGACGACCGCCTCGTACCGACCCGGCGGGAGGACTGGCAGTTCCTCCTCTACTTCCACGCCCCGCATGGTCGTGGGGAGCAGGGTGACCGAGCGCTTCCAGGTTCGTACTGGGCGCCTTTCACCTGCGGGCCGCAGGGCAAAGGAAATGCTCATCTCGGCGGGCTCTGCTCCGAAATTGCCCACCCGGGCGCCGAACCGGGGGGTCTCGCCGAGGTAGTAGGCGAAATGCTCGGCCCCAGCATTGATGAGGTAGAGGCGGCGGGCCAAAGCGCGGGCCAGTCCGGTCAGCACTTTCGCCAGGGCCTCCCGATACCGCTGCCAGTCGGCCTCCTCGGTCAGGCCAATCCAGCCCCAGGCGGCCTGGGGAAAGGGCTCAGCGAGGTTCAGGTACAGGGAAGCCACGATGGCCCGCGGGGTCCCGGCGGCGTCGTAGGCCTCCACAATGGGAATCCAGCGGCCCTCCCGCTCCAGGGTGTAGCCCAGTCCTCGAGGTCGCCAGATGGGAGAAAAGAGGGAGGCTATCTCCCCCAACTGCAGGTCGGACGACACGAGGGCCTGGTCCGGCCGGGCGGCGGCTCGGGCCAGGTTGTCCCGCTGGTAGTATTTGTACCAGGGACACAACCCCTCCAGCACCGGCACCGTTTCGTCCACCTCCCTGAAGGGCGAAGGCCCTACCCCAATGCCGGCCAGCCAATAGGTATAGGGCCCTTCCTCCGTTTGGCCATGGCTTTTGGCGGGGCCAAAGGCGATAAACCGGGCGTTTTCCGGGCGAAAGCGGTCGTTCTTTCGCTCCGGAGGGGACTGGTCGGGCCAGAAGCGGAAATCGGTGGGCCGCAGGACGTAGTGCTTCCACTCTGGGGTCAGGCGGACGGAGGCAATCCAGCGGCTGCCGTCTTGCTCCCGCCATTCGACGGAAAGCCGCTGGGTGTCTTTGGTGCCTTTGGCCCAAAACATGGTCAGAGTTTCGCCCGGAGCGAAGGGGCTGGCCGCGAAGTCGGGGCAGGCAAAGGTATCCCAACCGGTGAAGTCGGCCAGTTCCAGGCGCAGGGCATTGGGCAGGCCCGCTGGGCCGGGCGTCTCCACGGCGGTTGTGGCGCGGATGGTAGGGTCATTGGTGGAACGTCGCCACCGAGAGAGGTCCTCGGCCGCGAAGTCCGCAAAGAGAAAATGGGCTGGCCGCAGGCGGGAGAAAGCCTCAGATAGGGGCA
>DTZQ01000344.1 GCA_012961305.1 Armatimonadota bacterium
AGGAACAGATATATCATTCTCTATTAAAAACAGGAAAGCTAAAGAAGATTTGGGAATAATAAGAAAAGGTAATTGCGGAAATTTACCTGGAGGAGAAGTTCAAGGAAATCAGCGAGGCCTATCAGGTTCTCAGCGACCCGGAAAGACGCCGGCAGTACGACCGCTTGGGACACTACGGATGGAAGCAGGCTCATCCGCACGGAGCGCAGGGTCCTTCGGGATTTGGAGGTTTTGAGGGGTTCGACTTCGATTTTGACTGGAGCGGTAATCTGAACGATTTGCTCGAATCCCTGCTGCGGGGCCGTGCGGGGAGCAGGGCCCGTCCAGAATCTTCTCGCTGGGACTCTTCGCCGACGCGGGGCCAGGACGTAGAGCGGGAACTAACGCTGACCCTGGAAGATGCCTATCGAGGTGTTACCCGGACGCTTACGCTGGACTTTGACGAACCCTGTCCAACCTGTGGAGGAGCGGGCGGTCGTCGGCAGAGATGTCCCTTATGTCGAGGCAGTGGTCTGAGCCGCAGTGGGGGGTTCTTCAACTTAGGCGGCGTGTGTTCCCGCTGTCGAGGCACGGGTTACTTGACTGCCAACCGCTGTTCTACTTGTAGAGGGCAGGGACAGGTTAGGCGCACGCGGCGGTTAGAGGTCAAAATTCCGCCGGGAGTGCGGGACGGGTCCCGGGTTCGGCTGGCGGGAGAGGGTACGGCTGGGCGTAATGGGGGCGCGCGGGGCGATTTGTACATCCGCATTCGCCTTCAGCCCCATCCCTTCTTCGAGCGGCGCGGGGATGACCTGTACTGTGAAGTACCTATTACCTTTGTGGAAGCCGCTTTGGGAGCAGAAGTTGAGGTGCCTACTTTGACCGGCAAAGGCACGATGAAAGTGCCCCCCGGCACCCAAAGTGGTCAGATTTTCCGCCTGCGCGGATACGGCATGCCCAATCCCAAGAGCCGGGAGAAGGGAGACCAGTACGTCACGGTCAAGGTCACGGTGCCCCGCCACCTTTCACCCCGAGACCGGGAAGATATTGCTGCCTTGTCCCGACTTTACCACCGCAACCCGCGCGAGGACCTGTGGTCACCGCATCGGTAAAACGTAAGGGTAAACCATAAGGCGTAAAAGGAACGATGGCCGAAAAACCTAACAGCGAGCCGGTATATGTTATCAGCGTCGCCGCCCGGCTGGTCAATTCGCATCCCCAGACTTTGCGCATGTACGAGCGGCTGGGTTTAATTACGCCCTACCGCAATCCCCAGAACATTCGCCTCTACTCGGATGAGGACCTGGCCCGCATCCGCAAGATTCAGACCCTCACTCAGGAGTTGGGGGTGAACTTGGCCGGAGTGGAAATCATTTTTAACCTGTTAGAGCGAATAGATACCCTGCAGGAGCAACTGGAGCGGCAGTATGAGGAAATTCGACGGGAAGTGGAGCAGGAACTGCGAGAGCGTTTGCAGGAGTTAACTGGAGGCTGAGGGTCAAACCAGTTTCTGTACCAGTTCCCCCACCAGCCGCACGCGCTCAATTTCGCCATCGGGAGGGATTTCGTCGGATATTCCCAGTACCAGTCGGGGATAAAAGAGTTCAATTAGGCGTTCCACGCACTCCCGGAGCGCTTTGAGGGGGTAACTGGGCAGAAAGTACACGGCTGGAATGCCGTCTAACAGCACCAAATCTCCCAAGGCGTGTTTAATCTCCTCCACAGTTACATCTCCCTGGGGTAGTGGGGTCGCGGCTTCGACTCCGTCCCAGGGACAGTCGCGCAAGTGGGGCAAGAGCGGCTTCATAGCCCCATCCACGTGAATATGGACAAACTTGCCCGCCGCATGTAGTTGCTCGGTACGCCGGCGATAGTAAGGTATTAGGTGTTCGTGCCAGATGGGAGGCGGGTCCAGGTGGGCATCAATGTTCTCGCCGAAGTTCAAAATCTCCACTGGGCACTGGCACAGAACCTCATACATTGCATCGTCCGCCCGCCTCGCCACCTCTACGTAGTGGTCTATGACCTGGGGATAGTCGTGCATCAGGTAAATTGTATTCTCAAAACCCAGGTGCTCAATAAACAGTCCCTGGATGGGCGAACGGCGAAAGAAAAACTGAGGTGCTCCCCGCTCCCCCACCCGCTCCAAATCCCCTTCGTAGGCTTCCTGGTCCCAA
>DTZQ01000345.1 GCA_012961305.1 Armatimonadota bacterium
CAGGGTCACTCCGGCCCCGGCGGCAGCATACCACTGCTGCAATTCCACCAATTCGCGCCGGGGTCGCGTAGAGCCGGAAATCTGGACCAAAAGCAACAGCCCGCTAAACTTGGGCCTGCCGCGCAGCAAATCCAAGTCGGCCATCTGCCGATGCAGGTCGGCATTCACCCAAAACCCATCGAAGTCAAAGGCTGGGAAACCTTTCCCCCGATTGGATGTACCCCCACTTGCCTCTCCCGATGTGCCCCTCGCCCCTCGTCCCTCGCCCCTCGTCCCTTCTGTCAAGGTAATAGCCTGGCGCAAACGGCTGCGCTGTAGGTTCTGCCGCATGTACCGCGCTCCGTTGACAATTGGCTCCCAGAGGACGACGAACGCAAATGCCTCCGGCGATTCCTCGGCCACGGTCAGGGCCAGCGTTCCCCCCAACCGCAAACCTAACAGGCCCAAAGGCCGCCCGGAAACTTGTTCCTGCAGCCAGGCCGCTGCCGCTCGCAGGTCGCTGAGGCGGGTCTCAATGGTGGAATCCCCGAACTCCCCTTCGCTATCTCCTTCCCCCCGAAAGTCGAAACGCAAAGCCTCAAAACCCCTTACCGTTAGGGCCCGCGCCGTTTCCACTAAAGCCCGCTGGGCCGCCTTTTTCTCCTCGGCAAAGGGATGCACTAAGACCACCCCGCCCCGCCGCTCCATCTCGCCGGGGGGTTCGTGATGCACGGCGTAGAGATGCTGTCCTTCGTTTTCCAGGAACAGCGGTGTTTCGCCCATTTTTCCACTTTTCCCTGAGTCAGTGAACGGTCACCTTACAAAAGTCCGAATGAAGTCCAAATAAACGGTGCCACAGCAGAGGGAACAAATCTGCGCCTGCAAAGCGGGGCAGGACCGCTTCCCCTTCCGCTATCCACAGATAACCCCTTTGACCATGCTTTCCTACCCTCAGGAACCGGAAACAACTCCCCCGGCGCGTTTAGGCCGGAAAATCCAAGCCCCAAGTTAAAACTCAGGGCTAATTTTACCAAGTCCCCCAGGGGACTCCGTCGGTTTCAACCGACTTGGTAGTTGAATACGGGGCCTAAGTTTTACCCCCTTCCCGACCCTTCTTCTCCGTCTCCTAACCCACTAAAGCCTTGACCTCGAACTATTCCTCTGCGGTGACTGCGCCCTTGGCGGGAGGCAAATATGGGTTCCCTTCAGCCACCTGGCTGCGGACGAAATGGGCCAGGCGTGCCAACAGGGTCACCGCTTCGTAGCGGGTCAGAGGACGCGAGAGGGCCAATTCGTCTGGGGCTTCGCCGGCCAAAAGGCCCTGCTGTTGTAGCAGGGAAGCAGCCTGGGCCTGGGAAATGGCAATGAAGGTTAGGGGTGGAGCCTTTTCCGGCAGCAGGCCCACGTTCAGCAGCCACCGCGCCAGCCACAGGACAGCCTCACCTCGGGTAAGCGGTTCCTCCCCCCGAAACCGGCGGTCTGGCGTCAGAGGCACAATGCCCCGTCGCAGGAGGGACCGGAGGGCGGCAAAGGCCGAATGAGTGGAGGGGACATCGGTGAACATCTCCCAAGGATACCCCTCCAGAATGCCCCGGCGGGCCAGTTCCAGCACCGCCTCCGCTGCCCAATGGTCGGGCGGTACGTCGGTGAACGGGGGCAAGTAGTCGAAACGCACCGGACGACGGGGTTTGGTCGGCGGCTTAATTTCCCCCACCACCCGGCGCAACCACCGGTCCAAACGCCGCAGGGCACGGGCCATCTCATAGCGCGACAGGGGTTGCTCACCCCTAAACGCACCCTCAATCGGGGGAAGGAGACCCATCTCCACGGCCTCGCTGAGCGCCCCATAAGCCCAGTGCTCAGGGGGCACATCGGCCACCGGCCCAGCCAACGCTGCCATCGGCAGGGCCCATCCCAAACTCAAAATCAAAATGGTTCGCATCGTCCTACCTCCCCAGCACCCCCTAACTATCATACCACACTCCCCCCGTTCCGTCAATGGTACAGTCAAACTCAGCCCCGAAACCACCGGGAAAAACAATGCATACAACTACCTTCGAGGTCCAATAAGGTCCTTAGACCTCTCGGTAACTGCACAGTCGGCACAGGTTGCCAGGCCGGCGCGGGTCACCCGTAGGGCCAAAGTAGGGCGTTGGCAAAATAGTAAACTCGCGGTTTTCCTCCCAACTGCCCAGAATCATGTCTATCTCGCCAATGACCCTGTCCCTCCCTCTCCTCCAAAATCACCCTTTCTGCCGGGGCCAGAAGGAGGTCGAAGGCTTCCCCCAATGGCAGCAAGCCTTCCCTGAACTGAGAAGGCTCGCTCATAATGCCCACTCGGTCACCAGGTTGTAGGAAAGCAGACAGTGATTTGCCCATGACCTCTCATCCTACCACATCGGCTCTATCTTGGCAAGCAAGGAGTGCGGGCATCGCCGGGGTCATCTCGGGCTGGTTCCGCGATTCATTCCCCGCGCAGGCGGCCACGAAGGCAGCGAAAATGCGGCGGGCCGTTTCGTCCGTTTCGTACATCAGTTCCGGATGCCACTGCACGCCCAGCGCGAACCGATAGCGAGGGCTTTCAATGGCCTCGACCACGCCGTCGCCGGCCTGGGCCGAAGCGAGGAAATCGGGGGCTACCTCTTTTACCGCCTGATGGTGAAAGGTGTTGGTACGCACGGTGTCTGCCCCCACAAGGCGGTGGAGGAGCGTATTCGGCTGCACCTCAACCGTGTGGGTGGGATAGGCACCGGGGGCCTGCTGGCGGTGCTGGAGGAAAAACTCCGGCCGATGGGTGATGTCCTGATAGAGGGTCCCGCCAGCGAGGACGTTGAGGGTCTGAATCCCCCGGCAGATGCCCAACACCGGCAGGTCTCGGGCTAAGGCCAGCCGACCCAAAGCCAATTCCATCCGGTCGCGGGCAATGTCAAGGGAACCCAGGTGTTTCTCCGGCTCCTCCCCGTAAAAGGCCGGGTCCATATCCACGCCCCCGGCCAGCAGTAGTCCGGCCAGAGGTTCCAACAGGCGTTCAGCGTGTTGCGGGTCGAGGGCCGAGGGGAGGATGACCGGCACAGCGCCGGCCCGTTCCAAGCAGCGTAGGTAACTCACCTGGATTTGGTTGGCCTCCACCGTTGGACCGATACTGGAGGAGACGTAAACGGTACTGGAAGTGACGCCAATAAGTGGTCGCATATGGTTTTCTCCCGGAGGGGTATTTTCCGGGGAGATTATACCACAGGGAGAGGGAGAGGGCAAGTTCACCGGCCATTGGAGAGAGGAGCGATTTTTCGCCGGGAGAATCAAGGGGGCAGGTCTATCACCGCTACTTAGACACTATCCGCAGGGAACGGTCGGCCAGAGGCAGTTCCACTTTGACCCCGCCGCGACGGTGGGATTCCCGCAGGGCTATCGCCAGTTCCAAAACGGCCCGTCCATCCTCCCCGCTGCAGGCTGGCTCTCCCCCGTGTTCCAAGCAGTGGAGCAGGTCTTTAATGGCCCGCACGCCGGGAGCCTCGATGTGCTGCGGATAGGGGAAGAAACGCTGGGTCATTTCCGGCCAGCGCCCCCGTTGTGCCGCCGTCCACAGTTCCCAGGCCACTCCATTGCTCAGGCAGCGAATCCGCCCTTCCGTGCCCAAAATGTCCAACTCCAAACTCGTCCGCCCGCAGGCCATCATGCGCACAAAGGCCGTAATGCCGTTGGCGAAGGCCAAATAGCCGTTGCCGGACAAATCCTCGTCGGTACGAGCCTTTTCCTCGTCGGCCATCTCCCCAAACACCCACTTCACCGGGGCGTCATCGGCGAAATAGCGCACGATGTCCATCAAATGGCTGCCATTGTGGGAGATGTTACAGTGGAGGTAGGCCGTGATGTTGAGCACCGACCCGATTTCTCCGGCCGCAATGAGTTCCTGAGCGCGGTTGTAGAACGGATGCCAGCGACGGCTACAATTGATGGCCAACTTGACGCCCCGTTCATGGCAGACGGCAACCATCTCGTCCGCCTCCGCCAAACTGGTGGCCAGGGGCTTCTCCGCGTAGATGGCTTTTACCCCTGCCCGGGCACAGTCAATCACAATTGGCGCCCGTACCCCGGTGGGCGTGCACACGCTCACCAAGTCAAGGCGTTCCTGGGCCAACATTTCCCGATAGTCAGCGTACAAGTTGGCGATGCCCCACCGTTCGCCGTAGGCTTCCCGCTTGGCCGCGTCCACGTCGGCTGCCGCCACGATTTCCACCCTGGGCACTTGGCGGTAACACGCCGTATGTGAATAGGGAAGCAGCACCGCTGGGTAGCCGTGTACCTCGTCGTCAATGGTACTGGCGATGCGCCCCAAACCGATGATTCCGACTCGATACTTGGACATCTCTCCCTCCCTTTAACCCCATATCACTCGTTCCAGCAGTTCCGTTCCTTCTGGCTCCGGTCGGAGAGGAATGGCCCCCACGCCGGCGAAGTTCGGACCGGGTTCAACCGGTTCCCCAGACACGGCCAACAGGCACAACTCGTGGCCGGGATAGAGAATGAAAGCCGCCTGGGCCCCTGCTACCGCGTCGCGGTAGGTGTGCATTTTGTACAGGTCCTCCCGCACGAAGGAGTCTTCCACCTCCGGGGAAAACGCCGCTGCTGGCTCCAAGCGGTATTTGGCGTCTACCAGAATGCTCCGTTCCCCGACTTTTAGGGTAAAATCGGGGCGCAGGGGCACCGAATAGGACCCCCGCCCGGGGGCGTAAGTGCGCTGATAAAACAGGCGAATGTCATCGTTCCCCAAAGTCACGCTGGCCCCGGGCCGTAGCCGCAGGCGCAGGCGGTCCTCGGCCAATTCCACGAAGTCGCAGGCGGTTACGGGCCTTCCAAACCGCCGGCGCAGCGCGGCCAACAGTTGGAAAAAACACCACCACTCGTACAACCGGGCCACCTCGCGGCAGCCGACGGTGAAGGCGGGCCCTTCCCAGTCCACCCGACCTACCCAGCACAACTCCCGATAGGCGGTGGCCAGTTCCCGATACCCATCCTGCCGGGCCAGGAGGGGCCACATTTCCGGCTTTGGCGGGGCGGGGGGCAACTCGGCAAACATGCGGGAAGCGAGGAAGGGGGCGAGGTTTCGCTGCCAGGCAGCGCACTCTTCGGCCCATTCCTTCTCCCCCGCCGCGGCCAGAGCAGTCGCAACCTCCTCCGTGCACTGAAGGAGCAAGCACAGGAAATAGACCACAAAGCGGTTGGCCGGGGTATTGGTCGTCACCTCCGTCTGCTCGACCCACAACCGCCGAGGCAGCCGTCCCCGAAGCCGCGCGGTCAGCGGAACGGCTACTGGGGAGGGGACCAATTGCTCTGCCTGAACCGCGAGCCGTTCCAGGGTGGTGGGCCCTATGGTCGTCACCTGGGCCGCGTCCCGCCACTCCTGCTGGCGAACCAAACAACGCTGGGGACGGCGGACGAGGGCAGCCAAGTAGCGCGGCAGGCGTTGAGGGGCAAAAAGGTGCCGCAACCAGAGGTAGTCCAGATAAGCCGAGCGGCGGTCCGGGCGGGAACGGCCCCAGGGCAGGGCGGTGGGTGAGTGCAGGTCAGCCAGCAAGGCCGCCGTCTGCTCCGCCAAATCGTCCAACATCTGCCGATAGTGGGTGCGGTAGTCCAACTTGCGGGCCCGTACCTCTACCGGCAATTGTCCACAGGTGTCTTCGTCCAGGCACACCTCCAAAGTGCTCCACCCGACGAAATCGCCCCAAGTGAGGGAGCCGGCGAAAGTAGTTGCCTCCGGTGCGGCTTCGCTGTGAAACTGGCCGCTCTGGGCGTTTAAGCGCAGGTCAAACCGGGCCCGGGGTATTTTCCCCTCCACCTGCACCCGATAGCGGGTCTGCTCTAAGAACTGCACTGGTCGAGCCGGCGGCGGCTCCTCAGGCGCGTAAAGCAGCGGCACCACCGTTGCTCCCTGAGGGAACGGATGTACTGCCACCGTCCAACCTTCCCCCACCAGAACCGGGCACGTGTCAACCGCTTCTAAGGGCCCCGCCAACACCCTTACCCGCAGCCCTGCCGTCTCGAACTGAAGGAAGGAAATAGCCTGCATGGTATGACCGGTCACCCTCGCCTTGCCTCGAGAAGGAAAGCGAGGATTAGGGCGAAGGCGATGGTGACTTCTCTGCCGTTTCCTTCTGAGCCATCTGCTCCAACAACTCCCGCACCCGCTCCGGGCCAATAGCCTCAATGACTCTGTCCTCTCCGAACAAACTCACTATGCTTTTGAGGTCTATTCCCATCTCCTCCGGC
>DTZQ01000346.1 GCA_012961305.1 Armatimonadota bacterium
GTACAATTTCGTAAGGCACAAAGGGCATAAGGGTTCCTCCTCTCACTTCTTGGCCAGCAGTGTCAAGATGTGTCCCGCACATTCGCGCCGCCATTGCTGGTAGTCGTCCCCGGAGTATTTCTCTGCGATGGCCCGGACCAACGCGCTTTGTTCCTCCTCCAAAGGTAGGTTCAACAGCCGCTCCCGCAGGCGACGCAGCCACTCCTCCGCCTCCTGCGCGGCCTGAGGCTTCACCGTCCGCCGCTCGGCAATGAGGCTCTCCAGGGTGTAGAGGTACTTCACGTCGTCCACGCCCTCCCGATAGGCCTCCCAGAGCCGGGTGGGGACAATTTCGTCGCCGACCGGGAAGGCATAGCCGTAATCGTGCCCGTCGGCATCGTCCAGCGGGTCGCCCCGATAGGCATTGTAAATCCAGGGACAGTGGGTGGTGATAGGACTCATCCACAGCCAGACGCCGTTGACGATACGCATCCACTCCGGCGTCACGTCCACGCTGCGCGGATTGTAGTAGGTCCAGGCCTCGTCGCCGCTGCCTTCCAACTCAGCCCGCAGTTCCTCAAAGGTATGTCCAGCCGCCAGCCACATATCAATGCTGTGGCCATGATAACAGCGGATGTCCACGTAGGGGTCAATTTGCTGAATCATCTCTGCTATGCCGGGCCGGGGCTGATTGTGGAAGGTAATGTACATGCGAAACTCTGGCACCTGCCGCACCGCCTTGGTCAAGCGGATGTAACGGGGCAAACGCCCTCGCCCGAAGACCTCATCCAGGTGGGTCACAACGATTTCGGGGAAGCCTTCCTCCTCTCGCACCTTCAACAGCCCGCGCAGGGCCTGCCTGGCAAGTTCAAGGAACTGCTCGCCTTCCTCCCCGTCCGTCAGTTGTGAGAGCCACCCGAAACCCGTCCAGACGATATAGGGCCCCTCGAAACCGAACTCCCGCAGCAGTCGCAACTTCTCCCGCACCTCGTCGTAGCCGATTTCGATGGTCTCGTCCGTTTTGGTGTAGGTAATGCGTGGTCGCCACAGTATCCGACTGGCCCCATGGGCCCGAATGTCCGCCAGTTCCCGCCGGACAATGCGCTCTTGTTCCTCCGGGGGAACGCCGGGCACGGTGCCACGGTAGTAGAGGGCGTATTTTTTATGGGGAGGGGCCCGCAGGGTGAAGGGCAGCACTTCTACCTGCAAGGTTATCTCCGTAGCGGGGGCATCTTCCGGCGCGATGCGCAGCGCACCCCGATAGCGGCCCGGTGGGGTTTGGGGCGGCACGTGGAGGATGAGGAACACCTGGCGGAAGTTGCCTGCCGGCAGGTCGAAAGGCTCCGCCCGCAAAAGGTAGCGGGAGACAAAAACTGCGTCGTCAGGTGGGGAGTGATACCACCGCCGCCGTAAATACCGTTTCACCAGCCGCACGTCCACCTCTAAGGGCGAGGGACGGCCATTGGCTACCGAGCGCAGGTTCTGGACGGTGAGGCGGACGTGGTGCAGGTCACGGAGCGCGTAGAGGACGCAACTGAGCGGCTCATATTCCCCTGGCGTGGCGAAAGTGCGCAGCGGGACGCGGTGTTGCCTCTCCGCCGGGGGCACCGTGGGGTCGAGGTCGTCCAAGTAGTTCACCGCGTACACCCGGTAGCCCAGGGGGGAGGGCGGCAACTCAAAAGCGTAGCGGTAGGGGTTGATGACCTCTAAGGGCGGGGGCAGGACAATTTCCACCGCTTGCCGGGGATTCACCTCGCCTGCCAGCGGCTCGTAACGGGGCGAGGAGAAGACTATCAGGGTTCGTCCCCGGGGCAGACCTTTCACCTCGAAGTAGCCGAAGTAATCCGTTCGGGTCGTGCCCGCGGGCGTGACTACCATCACCCCTCGGGCCCGACGGCCCGCGCGGTCCCGCAGCAGCCCGCGCAGGGTGAAGGTCTCCTCCGCTGGACGGCTGGGCTTGGTGCCGAACTCCAGCCAGCCGAACTTGTCCGGCTGATGGAAACGTCTCCCCACCGGCGACCAGGCACTCAGTTCCCCGTGAGGTCGCTCCTCTCGACCGAAGTTGACCCGCCAGCGCTCCCCCAACTGCACCCCTCCCCGTTTCAAGGCCGTTAGAGGACAGGCCAGTTCCACCGTCCATTCCTGTTCCCCCCTTTGGGCCGCCACTTGGGCGGGCAGGTTCCAACCCGCTTGGGCCCGCGGGGTGCAGCGGGCATCGTAGAGCGTTCCCCGCGAGTTGATGGCCAGGTGATAGTAGGTAGCCGCCTGGGGGTCGGGACGCAGGAAAATCTCCACACAGTCGTCGCGCCACACCTCCGCATCGCGGCGGGTCTGTTCCGCGACTATTTGGGCCATCTGCGCTTCCTGACAGCGGAAGGCTAAGTAGAGCCACTCCCGGTCGTAGGTAAGGAACACTTCCGTGGGCTGGGTCGTTCGCTGGCCCGGCGGAGCATTGTCGAGTCGAAGGCGGGCTGCGTCCTGCCAGCAGGGGTCGTCCAGCCGGCCGTTAATGCGCGGCGGAGCGGAGCAGCGTCCTAAGCGCACCTGGGGGAGGGCAGGGGCCAGCGGCGTTTCCGGCACCGGCGCGGGGCGAAACTCCACCGTTGGCCTCCAGACCATCTTCTCCCGCGGGTCGAACCGCGGTCGAGCAATGTGTGAAACCCGCACTTCATCCACCCGCCCCTGAAGCAGACGCCGCCGTGGCTGGTCTTCCCCACCGATTTCCAGGGGCACTTCCGATTGGACTACCAATCCCGTTTTGGGCCGCTCGGCCTTTAATTCCCCGTTCACGAACAGCCGCATTCGGGTTCCATCGTAAGTTCCGGCCACGTGCACCCATTGCCGGGCGGGCACGGGGGCGGTGACGGATTCCCACTTCTTCGCCGCTTTTACGTAGAATACGAGGTTGAGCGAGTTCGCCCCCAAGTAGAGGCCGTAAACGCTGGAGCGGTAGGCTACGCGCTGGATTTCCGAGGAAGGGCCCTCCACCCACAGCCAGGCCTCAATGGTTACCTCCCGCTCCGCATCTAAGGCCGGGCTGTAGGGCACGACGGCAACCCCCTCGTGACAGTCGAGGCCGGAGCCGAAATGTCCCTCTGTCCATCGCGCTCCTTTAAGCAGGCAAAAATGACCGAACTCGCTGGCATCCCGCGCCGTTGTGCCCTCGCCCTCGTCGAAGTGGAGCAGGAGCGAAGTGAACATATCCGGCCGGTAAGGCTCCGAGGGAGGAACCGCCCCCACTGAGACCAACAGCCAACTCAGACCGAGTCCTAATCCCCAAACATTCATCAGCAAACCCTCCTCTCCCCCGTTAAATTGCCACGGGGTCAATAGGTCAATGGGCCAATGGGTCAGTTGAACCTAACTGTCTTCTGAAGAAGTTTCCTTCCCCTTCGAGTCCTCCAGTTTCCGGAGCAGTTCGCGCACCCGGTCCAGGCCCATGGCTTTCAGGACTTCCTCCTCCCCCAACAGGCGCAGGATTTTCTCTCGTCCCCCCAGCAGCCGAATCAAGCGCTCCGGGTCTACCCCGATTTCCTCCAAGGTCACTCCTCGCATGGCCAAACTCTCCCCTACGGTGCGAAACACTTCCTCCTCCCCCAACAGGCGCAGGATTTTCTCTCGTCCCCCCAGCAGTCGAA
>DTZQ01000347.1 GCA_012961305.1 Armatimonadota bacterium
CCATTTTTCTCCACCTCCCACGCATCACAATTTAGCCACCAGATTCATCCGGTAGCCCAAGGGATAGATTACTCTAAAATGTGCACCGCTTCGGGGGGAAATGCGACCGCATACTCTCGTCCGGGCACGAACTCGTTGCCCATTTCGCCGCCGGTAACGTACACTACGACCGGAACCCCAGCCTGGAATTCCAGCCGCCGGTACAACCCCCGTTCTGTAACGCGCATTAGGTGCGCCCGCACCGCATTGTTCACTCCTGCCCTCGCGGGATAGACCCTCAACGCCTCCGGCCGTATCGTGAACTTGACCTCCCCCTCACAGGGCTGAGATACGCGGATACAGTTGCCGGCGAAGGAGACGAGGGAACCGCCCCGGGACGAAGGTGTTGCCTGGCCGGTGAAGATGTTTTCTGCGCGCAGGAAACGGGCGACCGCTTCGTTCTTGGGGTGTTGGAGCAACTCCGGGACGGGACCAGTCTGGACCAGCCGGCCGGCATCCAGGATTCCTGCTCGGTCGGACACGGCCAGGGCTTCCTCAAGGTTATGGCTGACGTGGATGGTAGTAATCTGTAGTTCCTGCTGGATGCGGCGGAGTTCGGTGCAAACGTGCTCGCGGGTGGACTCATCCAGGGCACTGACCGGTTCATCCAGCAGCAGCAAACGCGGCTGAATGGCAAGGGCCCGCGCCAAAGCCACCCGCTGCCGCTCGCCTCCGCTGAGGGTGGTTGGTGAGCGAGCGAGCAGAGGCTCCAATTGCAGCATTTCGAGGATAGGACGCACCCGTTCCCGCGCCTCGCGGCGGGAGATGCGGCGGAGGCGAAGGGCAAAGGTGATGTTCTCCTCCACCCTCAGGTGAGGAAACAGTCCGTAGTCCTGGGGAACGTAGCCAATCTGACGAAGTCGGGGAGCGAGATGGGTAACCTCCTGGCCCTCAATGCAAATGGTTCCGCTTTGGACGGCAATCAATCCGCACAGGCATTGGAGGAAGAGGGTCTTACCCGCTCCCGTCGGACCTAAGAGGACGAAATACTCCCCGGCCCCAATTCGCAGGGACAGGTTGCGGAGGGCAAATGAGCCCACTTCCAGGGACAGGTTCTCGATTTCTATCATGCTCCCCACCATCTCTCGCCCGAAGCGAGCCAACGAATTGCAATCAGAGCCAAGGCCGCCAGCGCAAGCATGAGCAGCGCCACGGCAAGCGCGACCTCAATTCGACCAATGGACAACTCCAGAAAAATTGTGGTGGGCATGACTTCGGTCTTCATCCGTACGGCTCCGGCGAAGACCATAATCGGGCCAAAGACCCCCACCGCCCGCGCCCAGGACATGATGGCCCCGGCGACGATGCCATTGCGGGCCAGGGGCAGAGCAACGAGGCGAAAGGCTTGAGTGGGTGTGCAGCCGAGGGTGAGGGCCAAATGCTCCAGGTGCGGGTCCACGCTGTCAAAGGCGGCCTTCGCGGAACGAATGCCGTAGGATGCCGAAACCAAGAACTGACAGAGCACAATCCCTTTGACCGTGTACACGAATTGCCGCCCCAGAACCTCAACCAGGTTATCCATCGAGGCCAGTATTTGCTGGACCGGGTTGGACGGGGACACGAATTGCAACCCCAAAGCCTCCACCCATTCACTGGGGCGCGTGCGAAAGAAGACCAGAAGTGAAACGCCAATCACCAGCGGGGGCAGCACAATGGGCAGGTCCACCAGGGTATCTGCAATTACGTGCCCTGGAAATCGGTATCGGCTCAGGGCATAGCCCACGGGAATGGCAAAAAGCACCACCAAACCCAGCGTGGTACAGGACGTAATCACACTCAGACGGATGGCGTACCTAATGGCAGGAGAGCGAAGCACTTCGCCCAGAGTTCCAAGGTCAATATAGAGTAAATCGGCCAGGAGGAGCGCGATGACCGCAGCGAGAAATACCGCCGCGAACCCCAGGGTAACAACGGACAGAAAATGGAGCCGCGGCCCGGCGACCGGTCCAACTTCCGTATCCGGCCTACGCTGACGTCCTTTCAATGCCAGACCTCCCAATCCTCAGAAGATAAGGACGTTCGTAACTACTACTCAGGCAGCCCCTCCCCCCTTTGAGATTTCGAATAGGAAGAGGTGTAACAGTTGCCCTATTGAGCCTTAGGTCCCAGTTGGCGCTTGGTCAATTATTGAGCATCTCTGTAGTGTAATGGTGTTTCTCAAAGATGAGCCGGCCCCGCTCGCCGGTTACGAACTGGACGAACTGCTCGGCGAGTTCCCGGTGGGGCGAAAATCGGAGCACCGCGATGCCTACGCGGGAGATGATGTTCTGCTTCGGCGGGATGGGAACCGCCTCGGCGCAGTCGGAGTAATACGCGGCTATCGCGTCCCACACAATCGCTGCATCCACTTTCCCTGCCTTTACCTGTAGGCCGAGTTCGTTCACCGTAAGGGAAGAGAAAGCCAAGTTGGCCTGCACCGCCTCCTGGCTTATGCCGTTCTTCTCGAATATCTCTTCGGTCCGGCGGCCAATGGCACACGCTTCCGGGTTACCCAGTCCCAGTCGGATGCCCGGACGAAGGAGGTCTTGCAATCCGCGAATGTTTTTAGGGTTGCCCTTCCGGACGAGAATGACTGGGACGAAGTAACAAACCATGTTCTTCGAGGCGATTAGCCCCTCTTTCTCCGCCAACTCAAGGTAGTGCATGTCGCCGGGCAGGTAGAGGTCTCCCTGTCGGGACAGTTTGATGCGCGAAAGCAAAACTCCGGAGCCCGCATAGTCGCACTCAATTTTGACGCCGTGGGTCTTCTCGAACTCCTCGACTATCTCGGCCACCGGCGGACGAATCCCGGCCCCGCAGTAGAGACGCAGGGTAGGTTTTCCCCCTTGCCTCCGGCTGCAACCGGACAGCATTGAACCGGCCAGCGCGACGGACCCGAAAGCGAGCACCGTGAAGCAAAACCCCCATTTGAACACCCGTTGTACCTCTGACTTCCAACTTCTAACTTCCAATTCCAACCTCCGCCCTCCCTGGACCTCAGTTGGCAGGTAGCCGGCGCGAGTGCACCCTAAGGGGTACGGCTATGGGAAGCGGCGGGCGGTTTTTCGGGTAGGCCCTACTTGACGTACCCGTGCGCGGCGAAGACCTGCCGGCCTTCGGTCCGGGAGAAGTCTAAGAACTGCCTCACCAAATCCGGCTGCTGGCTGTAACTCAGCCCTATCACCCACACGCGAATCGTCTGGTCATACTCGTAAGGGGTGGGAACGATTTCGAGGGCGTCCAGGAAATTGTGGGCCGTGCCGTTCCACATCACGCCCGCGTCGCGCGTGCCCAATTTCAGGGCGTTCCCAATTTCGGAATGGCTCCTGAACACCGCTCCCCCGGCGTTCTGAAGCACGGCCTCTTTGAGGCCCTTCTTCTCCAACAGTCGGAA
>DTZQ01000348.1 GCA_012961305.1 Armatimonadota bacterium
CTTACCGCAGCCGCTCTCGCCCACCAGGGCAACGGTCTCACCTCGCCGCAGGGTCAGGCCCACGCCGTCCACCGCCCGCAGCGGGCCGCGATGGGTGAAAAAGTAGGTGCGAAGGTCCTGGACTTTCAGCATCGGTCGGCTCATCATCTCCTCAGGCGCGGGTCGAGGGCGTCGCGGAGCCCCTCTCCCAGGAGATTGACCGCCAGCACCAGCAGCAGAATGGCGAACCCTGGGAAAGTGGCAATCCACCACGCGCTGGCGATGTCGCCGCGTCCGTCGGCGACCATTGTGCCCCAGGCCGGAATGCGGGGCGGAACTCCGATGCCCAGGAAACTGAGGGAAGCCTCGGCGATGATGACGGTGGCCATGCGCAGCGTGGCCAGCACAATCAATGGCGGAACAATGTTGGGCAGGATTTCCCCGAGGATGAGGTAAGCGTTGCTCGCCCCCAGCCCCCGCGCCGCCAGCACGTATTCCGACTCCCGGGCCGCCATCACTTCACCCCGCGCCACGCGGAAGAAATCCACCCACCCTTTGAACGCCAGGGCCAAAACCAGGGCCACCAAATTGGGCCCGGTCGCAGCCATAATCGCCAGCGCGAAAATGAGGAACGGGAAAGCCAGTAGCGTGTCCACGACCCGGGACATGACCGCGTCGAACCAGCCTCGGTAGTAGCCGGCCAGCATTCCCAGCCCGGCGCCCACCATTAGGGTCAGCGAGACCACGGCCACGCCCAGCAGGATAGAGACGCGGGCGCCGTAGAGGATGCGGCTCAGCAGGTCGCGCCCCAGGGCATCGGTGCCCAACAGGAAGCGCGTGCTGCCCGCGGGCGACCAAAATGGCGGAACGCGAATGAACTCCGGGTGCTGTTGGGCAGGCTCATAGGGGGCCAGCACCGGAGCGAACAGAGCGACCGCTAAGAAGCCCAACACCACTGAGCCTGCCGCCACGGCCACGCGGTTGCTGAGGAGCAGCCGCAGCACCCCCGGCGTCGTAGTCGGTGCAATCTCTAACGTCTGGTCTTCGGTCAAAAGTCTGGCCATAGAGGTTATCCCCCACCCATTCTCGGGTCCAGCATTGCTTGCACCACATCGGCCCCTAAGTTGAGCAAGACGTAGGATACGGCGTAGATGAGCACTACGGCTTGCACCAGCGGATAGTCGGCGGCGGCGATGGCGTCCACGGCCAGTTTGCCCATGCCCGGATACTGAAAGACAGTCTCAATAATCATGTTGCCGCTGAGGAGCAGGCCGGTCTGGAGGGCAACGATGTTCACGGTCGGGATGAGCGCGTTTCTCAAGGCATGTTTGCCTACGACCACCGGCTCCGGCAGGCCCTTAGCGCGGGCAAACTGAATGTAGTCCCGACTCAACACGCCAATCATGGAGGAGCGCACCATGCGCATGACCATAGCCGCCATGGGCGCGGCCAGGGTGAGCCCCGGCAGGAGGAGATGTCTTAGCGCACTCCCCAAAGCGGGTCCATTGGCGGTCAGCACCGCGTCTAAGGTGTTGAGGCCGGTGATGGGTTGGGGAGCAAGGGCCAGGTCAATGCGACCGGAGATGGGTAGCCATTGCAGGCGCAGCCCAAAGATAATCAGGAGCACGATGCCCAGCCAGAAGCCGGGCATGGAGATGCCCAACAGCGCGACTACGGTTGCCGTTCGGTCGAAAAAACGTTGGGGGCGCAGCGAGGCAATGACGCCCGCCGGGATGGATAAAAGGAGAGCCAATCCAAAACTGAAGAGCGTCAGTTCCAGAGTGGCCGGAAACCGCTCTGCGATGACCTCCAGAACCGGGCGTCCATGGTGGCTGTAGGAGGGGCCAAAGTCGGCGCACAGGGCATGTTGCACAAACAGGCCGTATTGAAGGATGAGGGGGCGGTCCAAGGCATAGTGGGCCCGCAGGGCCTCAATCTGCTCCGGGGTGATGCGGCCGGCCTGTCCGAGCATGTGCTCTATGGGGTCACCCGGCGTCAGATGCATGGTGAAGAAAACGATGAAACTGATGCCCAAGAGCACGGGTATCGTTTGCAGCAACCGTTGTCCTACGAAGCGAAGCCACATGGGTGGTTAATCCTTACCACATCACGCCTCACGTATCACAACATCATGCATGGGCAACATTCCATCGGGCCGAGCGTGGAAGTTTTCGACCACCTCCGCCACCCCGTATAGTTCCTCAAGGAGGAAGTGAAAGCAGGTGGGGACCTGGGCATGTAGGATTCGCTGCACTTGGAGGTACTTCTGCCGCCTGGACTCAGGGTCCAGGGAGCGGTCGGCCTCCTCCAGCAGCCGGTCCACCTGGGAATTGCGGTAGCCGAAGAAGTTAGAATAGCCCTGGGAGTGGAACAGCACGGGCAGGATGCCGGAGGGGTCGAGACTTGAATTGCCCCACGAGGTCAGGAACATGTCCCGCTGCTGGCGGCGCAACTGATGGAGCAGATTGTCCCGCTTCCACACCCGCACCTGGGCCCGAATTCCAGCCGCCCTCATCGTTCCCGCAATGGCCTCGGCAACCCGCTTGTCGTTCGCCTCACAGTCGAGGGTCACCTCCAGGCCCTCCGGGTAGCCGGCCTCTCGGAGCAGTTCCCGCGCCCGTTTCACATCCTGCTTGGGCCGAGGCAGCGATTCGTCGAACCCCAAGGCCATGGGAACCAGCATACCTGGCAGGACTTGGGCGCGTCCGAAGAGGAACTTTTCAATAATCGGCTCTGGGTCAATGGCCAGGCGGGCGGCCTGCCGGACCCGGAGGTCGGCGAAGGGCTCCCGGGAGCAGTTCAAGCCGATGAAAAACGTCCTGGTGCCCTGGGTAGAGGCCAGACGGGCGTGGGGCAGTCGCTCTACCCGCTCTGCCTGCTCCGGTGGCACACCGACGGCAATGTGTACCTCTCCGGCTTCCAACGAGGCCAGACGGGTGGTGGCTTCCTCCAGGGGACGGAAGATTACCCCTGCCAGCGGTGCGGGTCCCACGGGCGGAATGTCAGGCGAGCCGCCGTAGTATTCCTCGAACCTCTCCAGGACAATCCGCTCGCCGGGACGCCACTCCACGAACCGAAACGGCCCCGTTCCGACCGGATGCCGGGCAAATCCCTCCGGGCCGACCTGCTGGAAGTAACCCTTCGGACATATCTCGAAGAAAACCAGTTTCTGGGGCAAAATGGGATAGGGTCCCTCGGTGATGATGGCCACAGTGTGCGGGTCAATGACTTCGGCCGCGGCGACTGGACCTAAGAGGTCCTTTCGTGGCGAGGGAGGCAGGTCCGGCAGCGCCCCAATGATGCGGTCTATGGTGAACTTGACGTCCTCGGCGGTGAACGGGTCACCGTTGTGGAACTTCACGCCCTCGCGCAGTTGGAAGACCCAGCGCGTCTCTCCTTCCACCTTCCAAGAGGTGGCCAACTGCGGGACGTAGCGCATCTTCGTGTCGCGGGTCAGAAGCCCATCGCAGATGTTGCGCACCACCGCCTCCACAATGCGCGAGCGGTGCATGGCCGGGTCAAGCGTCTCCACGTCTGCGTTCAATGCCACCCGGATGGCGCCGGCCACCAGGTCAGGAGACAGTCCGAGCCCGCGCTTGGCACAACCTAACAGAAGACGGAAAAAGCCCGGCGCTATTCCCCCAAGGGCCAAGGCCCACGCACCACCGACGAGGAACTCCCGGCGGGTCAACCCTTCGGTGGCTTGCCTTAACCGTAGGTCGGTCACAGCCTCAGGTATAACCTCTTTTGCCCCTGGCTCATTGCCTCCCATACGCCAGACCCCTGCGGTAGATAGACATCAACGCTCTGCCCCTATGGGGAGCAACCTCCCGCACCCCTCCCGTTGCGGAGTCCAGGCTTTAGCCGGCTCCAGCCTTCTTTGGCCACTCAAACTCGCTAAAGCCTCAACTCCAGAGCAACAACGCTTCAGACCTTAGACATACCCGGCGTGGGTTTCACCCGTTGCTGGCTTCAAGATAACGGTGCGAATGGGGAAAGGTATCTCAATGCCCTCCTCCTGGAAGCGCCGGTGCAGGGCTTTGATGAACTCCGACTGTAACTTGTATTGAGCGCCGAACTCTTTCACCCGCAGCACAGTTACGAAGGTGATGGCGAAGTCACCAAATTCCTTCCAACGGACCACCGGCTCCCATTCGGTATCGGAGCCTTCGACCCTCTGCATGACCTCTTTGGCCACTTCCACGGTGACCTCCTCAACGTACTGCAAATCGCTGTCGTAGGACACGCCGCACCAGACGTAGACCGACATCTCCTGCTGAGGGAGGTAGTAGTTGGTGATAATGCTCTGGCTCAACTTGGAGTTGGGGATGACCACCACGTTGTTGGCCCACATCCGAACCTTGGTGTTCCTCCAGCCAATCTCCTCCACGAAACCCTCCTCCCCCGACTCCAACCTGATGAAGTCACCCTCTTTGACCGGTCGGTCAATGTTGAGGTAGAAGCCGGCAAAGAGATTGGACAGCGTGTCCTGGAGGGCCAGGGCCACGGCCAATCCGCCAATGGCTCCGCCAGCGAGGAGGGGACTAATATCGAGCCCCGCCACCTGCAGTATGTAGAACAGTCCGAGGGCAAGTAACACTATGTTCACGGCTTTGCGCACCAGGCCCGCCTGATGGGTGAGGTCTCGGGCTCCCTCGGGGCGCTCGGCTGCCTGGCGAACGTACCAGGCGACCACTCCATTGAAGAGCCTCAGAGTGGTCCAAATGGCCAGCAGCACCCAGGCGATGCCCATCACTTTGCCCCAAAGTGACCCGACCTTGGGATTGGACTGTACGGCCTCCAGGCTGCCAAAGGAGTAGTAGAGCCCCAGCAGAAAAATCCCCCACAGGACCAGGCGGCGCAAGGGCACCAGTATCGCGTCATCCAGTTCGGTTTCAGTGCGCCTGACGAAAGGACTCAGGAGGCGCTGCCAGGCCAGGCGGACCAGAATGACTGTCAGAAGGGAAGCACCCAGGATACCTCCTGCGGTGAGCAGGTCTTGCGCCGGGGTTGCAGACTGCCAAAAGGTCATAATGCTCCCTCCCTCGCCATTTCCTCATCCCCTGCACTCGACAAAAATCGCTGCCCCGCGGGTGGTTATACCACAAACCGGGGCAAAAGTCAAGGTGGACGGCTGCGCCACATACTGCCAGAAAGAGAAATTTACCCCTTAACCTGCGCAAACCGGGAAGGAATCTAACTCCCGCTACCTCCTCACTCTCCCACCCCAAAGGCCTTCACCTCACCCTGGTCGGTGGCTAACAACACCACCGAGCCAGCGGCGGGGGAGGAGAACGCTTCGATGTCAGTCGGCCGGCCGGCGACCTGGCCCAGCCGCATCAGTTCGCCCCGCCCGTCCAGCACCGCCACGGTGCCGTCTTCACAGCCCACCACAATCCACGGCGTCGTGGCCCCCTGCGGGATGACGCCCTTCAGCACCCTCGGCGGACTGCTCAGACGCCGAGCCCAAACTTTCTGACATTGGCAGTCCAGCGCAACGACCAGGCCGCTGGAGGTAGCCACCAAGATTTCCTTCCGGCCGTCGCTGTCCAAGTCGGCCAGGTCCAGGTCGCGTATGTTCTTGGCGGGAATGGGGTCGCCCGGCCCGAAATTGGCGTTGTAGAGGGCCCGGCCCTGGGCGTCCCAGACCGTCACCCGGTTCCACACGCCGTTAATCTCGCTGACCACTTCCTTCACCCCGTCGCCGTCCAGGTCCTCGTAGAACAGGTGCCAGCGGCTCATGTTGGCCCAGCCGCCCACGTAGGTGTGGCCCGGCGGCACCGTGTAGAAGCCGCGCGGCCTCGGGTCCAACGTGCGATTGTTGATGATGGCCAGCGCGGGGCCGTCCGTCTTGCTCCGCCCCACCAGCAAGTTCAAACTGCCCTCCGGCCCGTCAATGATGGCGAAGACCGCCCCCGTGCCCCAGAACACAGGCAGACGCTTCACCAATTGTCCGTTCTCATCGAGAATCTCCAGCGTGCACGCGCTGCCCACGAAAGCCTGGCTCCTGCCGGGCAAAAAGACCCCAGTGTACAGGCCGTGAATGCCCTCGTGGCCAGGGGCCGACTTGAACCAGTAGGTCTTGGCCGCCCGGAAGACCGCCGGGTCCATCTCCGAAATGAACACCCACTTGCGGTTGCCGTTTAGGTCGAAGGCGATGACTTTTTCGTCGGTGCAGCCCATTAGCAGCAGTTCTGCCTCCGGCCACCAGCGCAGCACCCGAATGGGCCCCTCGGTCGCCAGCGTGCGGACTTCCTTCCCCTCGGGCGTCAACAGGTGAACCTTCTTCCCCTCGGCGACGGCGAGGAGCGTTTCATCCCGCGTTGGCACGAGCGTCAGGGCCACCACGCGCCCGCCTACCTTCGCAGTGAAGGCAGTTTGCAAAGCGGGGGCGGTGGGTCTGGGCTCTGCTTTCAGGGCGGCCAGGCGTTGACGGTGCTTCTCCCTGCCCTGGGCGAGCAGGGTCGCTAAGCGAGCGGCTACCTTCTGCCGCATCTCCGCCCCCGGCATCGCCCCCTCGAGGACGTGCCGGCCCGCCGGGAGCGCGAAGGTGGTCAGGCCGTTTTCGCCCCCGCGAGGGGAGGGGAAAAGTGGTTGGCCGTGGAGACGAAGCCCGGCCGGGGAGGCCAGCGCGAGGCCAAGGTTCACCTGCCGCGCGGCGAGAACGTGCAGCGTGCCGGAGGCGAAATCCCAGTCAACGTCAACGGGAACCTCAGCCGTCACCAAGGTTCCCTTTGCTTCCCCTTCCCCGTTTTCGGGAGAAGGGGCCGGGGGCTGGGGGTTGACACTCACGCGGGTCAGCCCATGCCCGTAGAGATGGTCTTCAGCCAGCACCACTAATTCCCCCTGAACCCCGGCGTACTCGCCCACTACCGCCAAAGCCGGTTTCGGCAGCGCCAGCGCCGCCGCGTTGCCCGCCACCCGTACACACGCAGTTCCCGCTCCCAACAGGGAAAAGAAAATGCGGTGTTGTCCCTCCTTTACCGGGCCCCGCCAGTTCATGGTAGCCACGTCGCCTTTGAGGGTGGTCCTGACCGGGTCGCAGAGCCGAATCTCGAAGGCTGGTGGCTGCGCGGCCGGGGGCGCGCCCTCGGGTCGGATGCTCAGACCGGCCAGGCCGAGGTAGCACTTTTCGACCCCCGGATGCTTGGCCACCACTTCCACCCGGAGGCGGTGCTTGCCCGCCGCCAACTCGTGTCGGCCCAGGGGCACTCGGCGCGGCTCAGCGCTCGGGGCGCGATGGTCGTACTTGTCCACCACTGGTTTGCCATCGAGCCACAGGCGGACGATGCCCCGGTCGCGATAGTTGACCAAATCGGCGAACAACTCGCCGGCGAGGGGTTCTGGCAACTGGAAGGCCATTTCCAGCCACGCGCCGGGCTGGGTAGCCCGCAGGAGCACGAGGCCGAGGCGGTCCAAGCGGGCGGTCACCCCGGGGCCGGAGGGCTCGCTGCGGCACTCGCTGTCCAAAGCCCGCACCTGCTTCCACCCCGGCGGCAGGGGGGGCGGACTGAGTTCCCCCAGGCGCAGGGCACCGCTAACCGGGCCGAGGGGCCGGAAGCCCTTTCCCTGCCATTTGATTTGCACCTCCAAGTTGTCGCTGTCGGCGCGGAAGGTCAGGTCGTCCACCAGGAGGGCGTAGCGACCGACCCGTTGGGCCAGCGTCCGCCGCCAGTTGCAGTAGGCCGCCTTGGGCACCTCGGCGACGGCCACTGCCGTTTGCCCCACCACCTCACGGTAGCGCAGGGCCGCGTCCATGGCCACCTGCGGCTCCATCAGGCCATCGGCCCAGGTCAGGACCTGGTTCCAGTAGCCCTGCAAGAGCGTGCGCCCCGCCAGGCGCAGTTCCAAGATGGCGAAGGTGTGGTAGGGGTTGCGGGAGGCACCGTTGAAGCCGTCAATCAGGATAAAATCGCCGGAGGCATCGGGCGCGCTGCGGAAACTGCCGAACTGGAAGGAGTGCGCGAAGAGCAAGCCACTTCCCCGCGCCCGCCAC
>DTZQ01000349.1 GCA_012961305.1 Armatimonadota bacterium
CGAGGAACGAATATAGGGTCGTTTTCGGCCTGCCGGGGAATCCAGTTTCGGTGATGGTGACCTTCGACCTGTTCGTCCGCCCGCTGGTGCAAGGAATGTTGGGCCTGCGGAAGCCCCCCTGGGAACGACTTATAGTGAAAGCGAAAATGCGCACGGGTTTTGCCTCCGACGCGGGACGGGAGGAATATGTACGGGTACGGCTGGTCGAGGAGGAGGGCGTGCTTTGGGCGGAGCCGGTGTTGGGCACCTCCGCCTTGATTTCGACCATGGTAAAGGCCGATGGCCTGGTCACAGTGCCGGAGGAGGTAGGGGGAATGGAGGTGGGGGAAGAGGTGGAGGTCACATTGTTTTAGGGGGTGATAAAGGCAAATGAAACGCCGACGGTTTCTGCGCAAGGTGAGCCTGGCGGAGGCCCAGAAGCGGTTGTTTTCCCTGCCGACGGTGGCGGAACCGCTGCCAGCGGAGGAAGTGCCCACTCCCCAGGCCCAGGGGCGGGTGACGGCGGAGCCGATTTTCGCTGCCCGCTCCGTGCCCCATTATCACTGCGCAGCCATGGACGGCATTGCTGTGCGGGCGGAGGAGACCTTTGGGGCCTCTGAAACGAACCCCGTATGCCTGACCCCGGAACAGTTCGTCTTCGTGGACACGGGGGACCCCCTTCCCGCCGGGTACGACGCGGTGATAATGATTGAGGAGGTGCAGACCCTTCCCGAGGGGGGCGTTGAACTCATTGCCGCGGCCCGCCCTTGGCAGCATATTCGCCTCGCCGGTGAGGACCTCGTGGCCACCGAACTGCTGCTTGCCCGGGGTCACCGATTGCGCCCGGTAGACATTGCGGCTTTGCTTTCCTGTGGGGTGTTGAGGGTCAAGGTGCGGCGAAAGCCCCGCTTCGCCCTCATCCCCACGGGCAGCGAAATCGTTGACCCCCTGGCCACGGGGGAGTTGGAAAAGGGGAAAATCGCGGATACCAACTCCTACCTGCTGGCCGGGCTGATAGCCGAATGGGGAGGGGAGGCCCAGCGCCAATCCAGTGTGCCAGACGACCTGACGGCCCTGCGGGAGGCCCTTTTGCAGGCAGCGGCAGAAAGCGACGCCGTAGTGTTCATCGCCGGTTCTTCCGCCGGTCGAGCGGATTTGGTGCCTGCTCTCCTGGCCGACTTGGGCGAACTGCTGGTCCACGGCGTTGACCTCATGCCCGGCAAACCGCTGTCGTTGGGGGTGGTGGAAAAGGCCCCGGTAATTGGCGTGCCCGGCTATCCCGTTTCCGCCTACGTTGTGGCCGAGCAGTTCCTCAAGCCCCTGATTTACCGCTGGTTAGGTCAGGCCCTGCCCTCCCCCTCCACGGTGGAGGGAGTGATGGGCCGGCGAACGGCCTCCAAGTTGGGCCAGGAGGAGTTTGTGCGAGTGAAAGTGGGGCGAGTGGAGGGCAAACTGGTGGCCGTGCCGCTGGCCCGGGGCGCAGGCGTGCTCTCTTCGGTAGTGCGGGCAGACGGGTTCGTGCGCATTCCCACCGCATCTGAAGGGGTAGAGGCCGGCGAGCCGGTGAGTATAGAACTGCTGCGTCCGTTGGCCGAAATCGAAGGGGCTCTGTTGGCCGTAGGCAGTCATGACCTCCTCTTGGACCTGCTGGCGGATGAACTTCGCCGTCGTCATCCAGGGTGGGGTCTGACCTCAGCCCACGTGGGCAGTTTGGGAGGGTTAGTGGCCCTCAAGCGGGGTGAGTGCCACCTGGCGGGAACGCACCTGCTGGACGAAACCACCGGTGAGTACAACCTTCCCTACTTGCGCCGGCTGTTTGGGAAGGGCGAAGTGGCCTTAATCAACCTCTGCTATCGGCAGCAGGGCCTCTTAGTGGCTCCGGGCAATCCGCAGGGAATTACTTCCCTGACCGATTTGGTGGAGAAAG
>DTZQ01000350.1 GCA_012961305.1 Armatimonadota bacterium
CCCAGGCAAGTAGGCGTTCTGCGGCGGTCAAAGCCTGCTCCCGTAGGGGTGAAGGCAAGGTGTGCCAATGGGCCCGCAGGCCCGTAATTTCCATCAGTAAGGTCACCCGCTCGTCCCAATCCGGTTTCCCTTGAAGGGTCATCAATTTTTCCCAGCACTGGCGCAGGGCTGGCTGCCCAGCGAGGACTTCCCGCCACCACCCCTGGGGCGTGTTGGGGCGTTGACGTGTGGACGTGGTGACATATTGGCGTGTTAGGGTCTCATCGTCTCCCTGCCAGGGCGGGCCCGTCAACACCGTGAGGGCGGCCAAATCATCGCTCGGGTCGGCCAACAGGCGCAGGTAAGCCAGCACTTGCTGCCAGGCATACTGTTCTCCGAGGCCACCAGCCACGTTCACCGGCACGCCAATTGCTCTCAGAGCCCTTTCGTAGCGGGGAGCGTGGCGAAGGCTACGCAACAGTATCGCCAGGCCCTCAGGAGGTTGTCTGGCTTCTATTAGCCGTTTCACTTCGGTAGCCAACGCTGTAGCCTCATCCTCTGGCGAAGGGGCCTCGATTAAGTGTATCACTGGCGCAGGCGATGAGGACTGCAAGTCGAGAGACGAACTTTCCCCTCGCCCCTCGTCCTTCGTCCCCCGTCCCTCATATCGAGCAGCAGCCAGGATGGGCGCAGGACAGCGAAGGCTAACGGACAGCGGCACCGTTTTTCCACCCCAGGCTTCGGCAGTGAAGGCAGCCAGGCCGTCGAACTCTCCAGTCACAAGGCGCTGCTGGGGATTGCCGGTAACGGTCACGTTGGACAGGCGTTCGTCGGCGGCGAAAAGTCGCAGCCAGCGCCAGTGCATCGGAGTAGAGTTGTGCCAGTCGTCCACCAGCAAGTAGCGGACCTCCTCCCGCACTTGGGTCTGCAAATCGGGCCGCTCCCGAAACACGCGCTCCACCTCGGCCACTAAATCCGCATCCTCGCCCAGTCCGGCCTGGCGCAGGGCGGTTTGATAGGCGCGGTACACCGCCGCCAAAAAGCCGATGAACTCCTCCTCCTCGGCGGCCTGTGGGGGAAGCCATTGCGTCAGCCGGGTTTTCAAAGCCCGCTTGGCCCCAGGGGCCAGGGATTCGACAGCCAGCACTTCCCGCAATGCCTGCCGCAGCCGCTCGTAAGTTGACCGATGGCCAGCGCGCGCCTGAGCCTCGAAGTCGTCGGGAGTTATCCCCAAGTCTTTGAGCGATTCGATGAACTGCTGCAGGGGAACTGTCCAAGAGGCAAGGGCGGCGAAATCCAAGTGGCGGCAAGCGCGAAGGTAGTTTCCACTACCCTGGCGCAGGTACAATACGTCCTGCAAAGCCTGCCGAAAAAGAAACCGCCGGTCGGCCGGGGTGGCCAGAGTTTTCATCGTCACCGGCACGCCCTGTTCGGCCCATTGGGACAGGAACCTTTCGCAATGCTGGCCAACGGTGCCTATGTTGGGGGGACGAGGGGGTGCTGGTGGTTCGTTCGCTGTGACCAGCAACTGATGTAGTCGGTGGGTGGCAAGAGGCGAGGGGACGACGACTAAAATGTGAGCCGGGGCCAAGCCCTCTTGTATCAGATGCTCAAACCGCCGGACTATGGCAAGGGTCTTACCCGACCCGGCCTCTCCCACCACTTTCAAGGGCCGGTCGGTGGGGAAGGTGACTGCATCGTTGAGGATGCGGAATGCAGGATGGGACAATGGGGCAATTTCCAAGTTGCCGAGTTTCCCCGGTGCCCGACTGCCTCTTTGAGATTTCAGAAAAGGGGACCCCCCCTTTCTTCCCCCCGCACGCGGGGACCCCCCC
>DTZQ01000351.1 GCA_012961305.1 Armatimonadota bacterium
CTCCGTTCCCGCTCCGCCTCCGCCTGCCGCGCCATCGCCCGTTGCATCTCCTCCGGCAACTCCACATCCTTGACCTCCACCCCCCGAATCCGTACCCCCCACCGCTCCGTTTCCCTATCTATAATCACCCTCAGTTCCTGGTTAATTTTTTCCCGCGAAGCCAACAACTCATCCAACTCACATTCCCCTAACACACTCCGCAAAGTCGTTTGGGCTTTCTGAGACGTCGCCTGAGTATAATTCGCCACCTCTATCACCGCCTGCACCGCATCCTCTACCTGGAAAAAAACTACCGCATTTACCCTCACCGGAACATTATCCCTCGTAATCACATCCTGCTTCGGTACATCTAACACCGCCAACCGCAAACTTACCTTCACCATCCGATCCACAAATGGCACCAGTAATCTAAGCCCCGGCCCCCGAACCCCCGCCAAACGTCCAAACCGAAACACTATCCCCCTCTCATACTCCTGCACTACCCTTAGCCCCTGTACTCCCACCACCAACCCCACCACCGCTAATCCAATTAACCACCCTGCATTCCCCACTATATTTAACCCTCTATCGCTTTGCCCCTACAAATATACCCCAATAGTAAGGGTCCCTTAAGTCACTTACTACAACTGCCCCATGCCGTCCTGAAGCATGGACAAATTTACCCCCGCCAATGTATATTCCTGCGTGATCAATACCTCCCCCCTTACTCGCAAAATACAACCTATCCCCGGATTTCAATTCCCCCCACCTCACTATCCTACCCACTTTATATTGCTCCCCCGCCGTCCGCGGAAGTTTTATCCCTACCGCCTTAAATGCTCGCTGTATCAACGCCGAACAGTCAATTCCTCCCCGCCCTTCTCCCCCATATTTATACGGAGTGCCTAAATATGACAACGCCTCCCGCACTACTTCCCTCCGCCCCCCCTCCCTCTGACCAATCCCGGCTACTAACTCTATCCCACTGACCCGCACCGCACTCTTCCGAATCCAACATTGACTACCGTCTACCATCATAACCCCTAACCATTCCCCACGCTCACCTACTATCACTAATTCCATGCCCCGCTCACACCGATAGACTATCTCCTTCCCCCCCGGATGTCGTACAATCGGCACCCCCTCCGCCCTAACCACTCCTAACCGACCTACCCGATACACATCCCCCCGCGCCCCAATCCCTGCCTGACCTTCCTTAGATTGCCATACCCTCCTCCTTCTGCTAACATTTGTACCTACCCGTCTATCCACCACCTCCCGCCGCTTCACTGGCACCGTTAGAAACTGATTCTCCTGTACCTCTCCCACTAACCACCGATTAACTGCCCTCAGTTCCTCTACCGATACCCCGTACTTTGCTGCAATATCCTCTAAAGTCTCCCCTGCCCCCACCCGATATACTTCATATATCACCGTTCCCCCTACCCCGTTCAGACCCAACATTATACCCAGTAACCAACTCACTACACTAACCATGTTCCTATCCTCACCCAATCATCGCTTCGAAAACTGGAACCCACGCCGGGCCCGTTTACGCCCGAACTTTTTCCGCTCCTTCATCCGCGGATCACGTGTTAATAACCCGGACTTTTTCAATATCCCCCGCCACTCCGGATTCACCTCTACCAACGCTTTAGCAATCCCGTGCCGCAATGCCCCTGCCTGCCCTATTATCCCCCCTCCTTTTGTAGTCGCCCATACATCCCACTCGCCTAACGTACCCGTAACCTTAAACGGTTCTAATAATTCCTCCCGCCGCGTCCACCAAGATACATATTCCTTCATCGGCTTTTTATTAACCGTTATTTTTCCTGTACCACGCATAAGCCAAACCCGCGCCACCGCATTCTTGCGATGCCCCGTTCCATAGAACCTTTCCTCATTCATTGCTCGCCCTCCCATAATACCGGCCGCTGTGCCCTATGCGGATGTTCCGCTCCCCGATAAACCCGCAATTTCTTAAACATCCTTCGTCCTAACTTTGTTCGAGGCATCATCCGCCTCACCGCTAACTTGATAACGAACTCCGGTCGCGTTGCTAACAATTCCCCATAAGGTACTGCCTTTAATCCCCCCGGATACCCCGAATGCCGATAGTATATCTTTCGCTCCGCCTTCCGCCCCGTCAATACCACCTTCCCAGCATTGATAACTATCACGTGATCCCCCACATCCACATGAGGAGTGTATTCCGGTTTATGCTTCCCCTGTAGCAACCAAGCCACCATACTGGCTACTCGTCCCAGCGGTTTCCCCGCTGCATCCACAATATACCAACGCCTCAACGCCGGTGCATCTTCTTTTCTTACCTGAAAAGTTCGCACTTCCCTCCCCTCCCTCAGTAACTTACCTTAATTAACCATACCCCCTTCGCCGGCAACACTTCAAACCCTTTATACCGTGCCCCTGTTTCCAAAACTTTTACTACTTCCCCCTCATTTCTCCTGCCTAATCCTACATCCACCATCAGCCCTACCATGCACCGTACCATTTTATATAAAAAAGCGTTTGCTGTTATCCTTACCACTACTTCCTCCCCCTCTCGCTTACATTCTACCGCATAGACTTCCCGCACCCAATTCTCACTCCTTCCACAGGCTACCCCCCGAAAATCATGCCGCCCCACAAACACCTGCCCCACTTCCTGCATTGCCCTTGCATCCAATTCCTCCCGCACATGATGCCAATACCGCTCGTGTAATGGCGAACGCACTTTGCCATTCCAAATCCGATACTCATACGTCCGACAACGGGCACTATATCGTGCATGAAATTTCTCGTTTACCTCCTCAACTCTCCTTACCGCTACATCCCAACTTAGCACCCCGTTCAACCCCCTTTCCAATCCTTCCGCCGACATGCAACTCCCAATCCAAAAGTTTATTACTTGCCCTACTGCATGTACTCCCGCATCTGTCCGCCCCGCTCCAATCACCCTTACCCGCTCACCAGTAATCCTCTCTATGGCACTTTCCAATTCTCCTTGCACCGTTCGTTTTCCCACCTGCCACTGGAAACCAGAGAAATCCGTCCCATCGTATTCCACCACCGCTCGAACGTTCCTCATTGGCCCTACCAATTACTCCACCAATTCTAACATAGCCATAGATGCCCCATCCCCCTGCCGCCGTCCTAACCTCACTACCCGTGTATACCCTCCCTTACGCTCCCTATAAGCCGGCATAACTTCGTCAAATACATGTTTAACCAACCCCTCATGCCGCAATACCTTTCGCACCTCCCGCCGGGCGTGCAAAGTGTCTTTTTTCGCTATTGTAATTATTCGCTCCGCTAAACGCCTCGCCTCCCGCGCCCGCGCCTCAGTCGTCTCTATTTTACCCTCCACCATTAACGCACTCACTAACTCCCGCAGTACAGCCAACCGCTGGTCCGTTGGCCGGCCCAATTTCTTGTTTTTTCTCCGATGCCGCATCCTTTCCCCTCCCTCACCTACTCCTCATTGCTCCGCAGCGATAACCCCCTCTCCGCTAATTTGCCCTCCACCTCCGCCAGCGACTTGCGCCCGAAATTCCGTATCCCTAATAAATCATCGGCCGTAAACTTTATTAACTCCCGTACCGTATTGATGTTCTCCTTCTTTAGACAATTGTACGTCCTCACCGAAAATTCCAACTCCTCAATCTTCGCATCCAACCACTCTACCCCCTCCTCCACTTCCTCACGTATCTCTGGAATGCCAACCACTTCCCGTTCCTCAAAATCGTAGAACAACCCCAAATATGCAGCTAAAATTCGCGCTGCTTTGCTCACGGCTTCGTTGGGAGTAATAGCCCCGTTAGTCCACACCTCCAACACTAATCGGTCAAAATCTGTCTGCTGTCCTACCCGAGTCGCCTCTACCATGTGATTCACCCGCCGTATCGGACTGAAAATAGCATCTACCGGAATGGTTCCCAAAGGACGGTGTCTAAGGTCTTGCTTCTCCACCGGTAGATACCCCCGCCCATACTGCACCACCAAGTCCATTACCAGTTTACCCCCCTCCTCGGTTACCGTAGCAATGTGTACTTCCGGATTGATTACCTCTAACTCACTTGGTAATATCACATCTGCCCCCGTCACCTCCCCCTCACCCTCCACTGCAATCCGTCCCTCCCATTGCTGTCCAACTTCCGCCGTATCTATACCCCCCTCAACTCTAATTGCTAAATCTTTTAGGTTAAGTATAATCTCGGTCACATCCTCCTTTACTCCCGGCAGCGTTGTGAACTCATGGGTAATCCCATCAATTCGCGCCGCCGTTACTGCCACCCCCGGAATGGAAGAAAGTATTACCCGTCGCAGAGCATTGCCCAAAGTAATACCATATCCCTTGGGTAACGGCTCTACTAAAAACTTACCATATTCTCCCGTCAATTTGACACAATTAATATGAGGTTCCTGCCCAATTAGTTCCTGTATCCTCGCCCTCATAAATCTACTCCCAACCTTTTATATCTCCTATGCCCCCTACCAGTTTTAACTTATCGCGAATAGAACTCCACTATTAACTGCTCCTCAATGTCCTCCCCTATGTCTGAACGCACGGGCAACCTCACCACCCGACCCTTCATTATCTCTCCCTCTAACTCCAACCACTCCGGTGTTCCTCGTCCGCTCCTTATCTCCAAAGCCTGCTGTATCGCCGCTATGTTCCGGCTTTTATCCTTCACCTGAATTTCATCTCCTTCCTTAACTGAGTATGATGGAATGTCTACAATCCTTCCGTTAACTAAAATGTGTCTATGCCGTACCCATTGCCGCGCTTGGGCCCGCGAAGTCGCCAGACCTAACCGGTAAACAACATTGTCCAACCGTCGTTCCAACAATTGCAACAAATTCTCCCCCGTAACCCCTCCCATCCGCGTTGCCTTCTCAAAATACCGCCGGAACTGTTTCTCCAAAACCCCATAAATCCGCCGGGCTTTCTGCTTGGCTCGTAGCCGAATCGCATAATCCGTCGGCTTTTGTCGCCGTAATTTAGGCTCCCCCGGCGGTGTATTGCGCTGCTCTAACGCACACCTAGACCCGTAACAGCGTTCCCCCTTCAAATACAACCGCTGACCCTCTCGCCGACACAACCGACATCTCGCTCCCAAGTATCTCGCCATGCTTAATCTATCCTCCTATACTCGTCTCCGCTTTGCTGGACGACACCCATTGTGCGGAATGGGTGTTACGTCCTTAATGGTACCTACCTCCAATCCCGCCGTTTCCAACGCCCGAATCGCTGTTTCCCGTCCCGACCCCGGTCCCTTTACATGCACATCTACCTTCCTCATTCCGAACTCGTTCACCGCTCTCCGTCCCGCTGCTTCGGCCGCTAATTGCGCCGGGAACGGAGACCCCTTCTTAGTACCCTTAAATCCTACCGTTCCCGCACTCGCCCAGGTAAGCACATCCCCATTCTTGTCCGTAATGGTCACAATGGTATTGTTGAAGGTAGACTGAATGTGCGCAATCCCATAGGGAACGGTACGCTTCCCCCGTCTTCGCTGTCCCCGTCGCACTGCTCTTCCCTCCTTTTACTTCTTCCGTACTTTCCGCCGCTTGCCCGCCACGGTCTTACGTGGCCCCTTCCGTGTTCGCGCATTAGTTCGCGTCCGCTGCCCCCGCACCGGCAATCCACGCCGATGCCTAATACCCCGGTAACTGTTAATCTCAATCAACCTCCGAATGTTGTTCTGTACCTCACGGCGTAAATCTCCCTCCACCCGATAATCCCGCTCCAGCACTTCTCGTACTCGACTAATTTCCTCCTCCGTTAATTCCCCTACTTTCCGCCCTGGATCCACCCCGCTCTTGGCCAAAATGTCCTGGCTGCTGCGGCGGCCAATTCCATAAATGTAGGTCAGCGCAATTTCAATGCGCTTGCCCCGCGGTAATTCTACCCCCGCAATCCGTGCCATCTTTTAACCCTCCTCATTGCTAATATCCCCCTTCACCCCTGCCGCTGCTTGTGACGCGGATTGGAACATACCACCCGTACTACCCCTCGCCGCCGAATAATCTTGCACTTCTCGCACCTTTTCTTAACCGAAGCCTTAACCTTCATTTCTCGCTCCCTGCCCGCAAAGCAGCCAACGCTGCTTCTACTGCCATCCCTATAGCCCCACTATTGTCCACCCTGGTCACTAACCCCTGTTGCTCGTAATACTCAATCAGTGGTTTCGTCTGCTCTTCATACACCACCAAGCGATGACGAATAGTTGCCGGTTGGTCATCCGGCCTTTGTACCAACTTTCCCCCACATATATCACATACTCCCTCCACCCTGGGAGGAAGAGTTTCCACCTGATAAGTTGCCCCGCAGTTTAAGCACACCCGCCGCCCACTTAGCCGCCGCACAATCACTTCCGGCTCTACTTCCACTACCAAGACCCGGCTCAGTTCCTCCCCCCGTCCGGTCAAAATCCCATTTAACGCTTTAGCCTGTTCCACCGTCCGTGGAAAGCCATCCAGAAGAAATCCCCGAACACAATCCTCCTGCGCCAATCGCTCCCCAACGATTCCATTTACTACCTCATCCGGCACCAACTCCCCCGCCTCCAAGTACTTTTGGGCTTCCTGTCCCAATTTCGTTCCCGCTTCCACCGCCGCCCGTAATATATCCCCCGTCGCAATGTGCGCAATACCTAACTCCCCACTAATCCGCTCCGCAAGGGTGCCTTTACCCGCTCCCGGTGCCCCCATAATCACTAAACGCCACATTTCCTCCATCCTGCATCCTGACCATCCCCCTACTTAATGAACCCTTCATAGTGCCTCATCAGCAGATGGGCCTCAATTTGCTGCATGGTTTCCAAGGCTACCCCCACTACAATCAGCAGTGACGTACCTCCCACCAGACTGAAACTGGCCACGCGGGTAATGTCCGGTACAACGTACTGCATAACCGCAATCACCCCTAAGAAGATCGCCCCGGCGAAAGTAACCCGTACCAGCACCCGGTCCAAATACTCCGCCGTGGGCCGTCCCGGACGAATTCCCGGCACAAACCCTCCCCACTTGCGCATGTTATCTGCCACATCCAGCGGGTCGAAAGTGGCGGCCGTGTAAAAGTAGGTAAACCCTACCACCAACGCGAAATACAATACCAGGGCAAACGTGCTTTTCCCCGGCGTTAAATACCGGTCAATTAACGCCACAATATCACCCCAAATCCCTTCCGAACTGGCCGGAATGAAATTGGCAACCGTCATGGGGAACAACGCCACGGAAATCGCAAAAATGATGGGCATTACCCCGGCCGAGTTGACCTTCACCGGCAGATACGTACTCGCCCCTCCCATCATCCGCGTACCCACTACTCTCTTAGCATACTGCACCGGTATCCGCCGTTCCCCCTGCTGAATGAACACAATGCCCATAATTGTAGCAAAAACTATGGCCGCCAAAAGCCCCGCATTGAAAGTCGAAACTGACCCCGAAGTTACCAGCAGTACTGTTTGCCATACATCCTGCGGAATTCTGGCCATAATACCGGCGAAAATCAACAGCGATACTCCGTTCCCTACCCCTTTATCCGTCATCTCCTCCCCCAACCACATCAGGAACGCCGTTCCCGCAGTTAAGGTGAGCACAATCTTGCACTGCGTTGCCCAGGAAACGCTCAAAATTCCATTCTGCCGCAGCCACATCGTCAATCCAAAACCCTGCAGCATCGCCAGAGCCATAGTCAAATAACGGGTATATTGGGCAATTTTCCGCCGTCCGGTCTCTCCTTCCCTGGCCATTTCCTGCAGTTCCGGCCAAGCCAGCGTCAGCAACTGAAAGATAATCGTCGCATTGATATATGGCATAATGCCCAACGCTAAGATAGTAAACTGCCGCAGCGCCCCCCCAGAGAAGATGTCCAGAAAACCAAACAGGTTGTTAGCAAACAACCGACTTAGAGCCTCCCGGTCAATGCCTGGCAGGGGAATATGCCGCCCCACAGCGAACACTGCAAACGCTATGAACAGGAAGAGAATGCGTTTGCGCAAATCCGGCAATTTGAAAGCCGCTACCAAAGAAGCCAGCATTTTCATCGTGAAACCACCTCCGCTTTACCCCCCGCCGCCTCAATTTTCTCCCGAGCTGACGCACTGAAATGCTGCGCCTGCACCCTAAGAGGCACCGTTAACTCTCCCTCCCCCAGGATACGGACGCCATCCTTGCAGCGTCGAATCAGTCCCGCCGCCAACAATCGCTCCTCGGTAATTAATTCCCCCCCGGCAAACCGATTCAAGTCCCGCACATTGACAATGGCAAACTCCTTCCGAAAGGGCCCTACGGGCCGGGAAGAACGGCTCAACCCTCGCCGTTTGGGCACCCGGCGATGCAAGGGTGTTTGCCCCCCCTCAAACCCCGGACGAATGTTTTCCCGGGCCCGTTCCCCTTTCGTTCCCCGTCCACAGGTCTTCCCTTGCCCTGCCGCAATCCCTCTCCCTACCCGTTTGCGCTTTTTGCGGCTTCCCGGCGCTGGTTTCAATTCGTGCAGTTTCACTCTTGCTCCTCCTCTACTTCCCCTACCATTACCAAGTGGCGAACTTTATTGACCATCCCTCGAATGCACGGATTATCTTCATGTTCCACCACTTTACCCAACTTTCTTAATCCTAACCGCCGCACCGTATCCTTTTGGTCCCGAGCCCGCCCAATGGGGCTCCGCACCAGCTTAATCCTTAGCCGTCCCGCCATTTTCGGTCCTCCTCCCCCAGGGTCTAAAGGGAATGTCCTCCGGTCGCTTTCCGCGCAAAGCCGCTACCTGCTCCACTGACCTGAGTTGCTGTAAACCCCGAAGTGTTGCCCATACTACGTTTACCGGGTTCTTCGACCCTAAGACCTTCGTTAGCACATCCTTCACCCCTGCTGCTTCCATTACCGCCCTTACCGCCCCCCCCGCAATGACACCCGTCCCCTCTGAGGCCGGTCGCAAAATCACCCGCGCGCATTGGTAACGACAATTTACCTCATGGGGAATAGTTGTGCCCACCAAAGGTACAGTAATCATCTCCGACTGGGCCTTTTCCGTTCCCTTGCGAATGGCCTCCGGGATTTCCCCTGCTTTACCAATCGCTGCTCCCACCCGACCTTGACCATCCCCCACTACTACTAATGCCCGCCAACTCAGGGTCCGACCTCCTTTATGCACTTTATCCACCCGGGTTATTTCCACCACCCGCTCAATAAATTCCACCCCTTCTTCCCATTCTTCCGGCATCACCACTCCTCCCCACTAAAATTCTAACCCTGCCTCTCGAGCCCCCTCTGCCAGCGCGGCTACCCGTCCGTGATATAAATATCCTGACCGGTCAAACACCACCTTTTTAATCCCCTTCGCCAAGGCCCGCTGGCCTATTACCCGACCAACTTCCCAAGCCGCCTCCCGATTGCGGGTATTAGGCAAGCGCTCCCGCAGTTCAGGCTCCAAAGAAGACGCCGCCGCTAAAGTATGTCCTGCCACGTCATCTATTATCTGGGCATAAATATACCGCAAACTCCGGTACACCGTTAACCGCGGTCGCTCCGGGGTTCCCCGGATTTTCTTGCGAATCCGGCGCTTGCGCCGTTCCCGTCCCGAATAGCGTTTAACCCTCACCGCCCTTCTACTCCCAACCAACCAATTTATTTACCCCCAGCCGTCTTAGCCTGCTTACCCGGTTTCCGCCGGGGTATCTCATCCTCATACTTGATGCCCTTTCCCCGATACGGCTCTACCGGCCGCACCGCCCGAATCTTAGCCGCCATATTGCCTACTATCTCCTTATCAATTCCCCGCACGATAATCTTGTTTCCCCCTTCCACTGCCAATTCCACTCCCTCATCAGGCTCAATGAGCACCGGATGCGAAAAGCCCACTGTAAGCCGTATGTTCTTCCCCTGCATTTCCGCCCGGTATCCTACCCCACTAATTTCCAGCACTTTCTGGTAACCCTCCGTCACCCCTACTATCATGTTTGCAATTAAGGTCCGGGTTAACCCATGCAGGCTCTTGTGCCACCGGGTTTCCTTGGGCCGCCTTACCACAACAGTTCCGTTCTGTTTTTCGATGACCATCTCCGGTCGCAACTGCCGCCGCAAAGTGCCCTTAGGCCCCTTGACTTCAATTAAGTTCCCCTCCCCGATTTGGACCTCTACACCCGGGGGTATTGAGATTGGTTGCATCCCCACCCGTGACATGGTGCGCCTCCCCTCCTACCAAACATAACACAACACTTCCCCCCCCACATGCCGCCGCCGGGCTTCCTCATCGGTCATGATTCCTTTGGGCGTGGACAGAATAGCAATGCCCAAACCAGCCCTCACCCGCGGAATTTCCCTGCATCTCACATAAATTCGCCTTCCTGGCTTGCTGACACGCTGCAAATTCGTAATCACCTGCTCCCCCTCAGGCCCGTATTTCAATTTTATACGGATGACACCCTGTTTATGGTCCCGCAGTATCCGATAACTCCTGATGTACCCCTCCCGCTGCAGAATCCGGACAATTTGGATTTTAACTTTAGACGCTGGAATTTCCACGGTTTTGTGCTTCATCCGGTTAGCATTCCGTATGCGAGTCAGCATGTCCGCAATAGGGTCTGTAAGCATAGCCTTCCTCCTACCAACTGGCCTTCGTCACTCCAGGCAGCAATCCCCGACTGGCATAGGTGCGGAAGCAAATCCGACACATGCCAAACTTACGCATATAGCCTCGGGGACGCCCACATATCTGGCACCGATTGTATTTTCGCACCCGGAACTTGGGTTTCCGTTTGGCTTTCTCAATCAGTGCTTTTCTCGCCATGGTGCTTCTCCCTATGCTTCCCGCAAGGGCAACCCCAACATTTGCAGTAACCGCATAGCCTCCCGGTCGGTCTTAGCCGTGGTCACAATGGTCACTTCCATTCCCCGAATGCGCACCACTTGGTCAAGGTCCACCTCCGGGAAAATCAATTGCTCCCTGATGCCAATAGTATAGTTTCCTCGCCCGTCGAAGGCCCGTGGCGACAGACCGCGAAAGTCCCTAATACGCGGCAGAGCCGCATTGAACAGACGGTCTAAAAATTCGTACATTCGCCTACCCCGCAGAGTAACCAGACATCCAATGGGATTGCCCGCGCGCACCCGAAACGCCGAAACGGATTTCTTTGCCCGGGTAACTTTTGGTTTTTGGCCGGTAATCATTGCCAGTTCCCGCATAGCCGCATCCAGCAACTGCCTATCCTGGGTAGCATCCCCTACCCCAACGTTGACCACTACTTTTGTTACTCGCGGCACCTCCATCACGTTGTGATAGCCAAACTCCTCCTGTAACGCCGGAATGATTTCCTTTTCGTAACGTTCCTTCAAGCGAGCCATCCTTTTTCTCCTACTCTATTGGCTCATCAATAATTTCGTTACACCGCCGACACTGCCGTACTTTTCCCCGCTCTTCCACTACAATCCGCCGGGGGCGAGTGGGTTGGTCACAATGGGGACAAATCAACATAACATTAGACCCCTGAATCGGCCCTGGCATTTCGATGCGTCCTGTTTGCTGCTGCACTGCTGAAGTGCGGCTGCGTGGTCGCCTATGACGGACAACGATATTTGCCCCTTCAACTCGGACCCATCCCTCCTTGGCAGAAACCTCTTGGACCCGACCTCGCCGCCCCCGGTCCTTCCCCCTCAGAATCAGGACCATATCCCCCTTCTTCACCTGCAATTTAGTTCTTCGATTTCGATTCTGCCCTTTGCGCATCACAATACCTCCGGGGCTAAAGACACTATACGCATAAAGCGCTTTTCCCGCAACTCCCGCGCTACCGGCCCGAAAATGCGAGTCCCCTCTGGCTCACCGGCGTCGTTGATCAGTACCACCGCATTGTCATCAAACCTAATGGTCGAACCATCGGGGCGAGGATGTTCCTTTTTTGTCCGTACAACCACGGCCCATACTTTAGCCCCCTTAGACAAATCACTCCCCGGAGCCACCTGTTTCACTGTGGCTCTGATTACGTCCCCCACGGTCGCATAACGCCGTCCCCCGCCCCCCAGCACTCGAATACACAGCACCTCCCGTGCTCCGGTATTATCTGCTACCTTCAGGCGGGTTTCACTCTGAATCATCCACCCCTAACCTCCTTCTATTTACACCACCTAATCTCGAGCAATTTTATTTCTGCCGTTCTAATTCTTCCCTACGCTGGGCAATGATGCGTTCACTGATGTGCGGCGGCACTTCTTCATAATGGGAGAATTCCATATGGTACCGTCCCCGTCCCTGGGTCAGGGAACGTAAATCGGTCGCATAGGTGCTCATCTCTGCCAGAGGCACCTGAGCCTCTATTTTTTGCTCCCCATCTTGCGGGGTCATCCCCAAAATCCGCCCTCGCCGGCCGTTCAAATCCCCAATAATATCCCCCATATATTCCTCTGGCACCGTCACCTCCAGATTCATAATGGGTTCCAACAGCACCGGCTGCGCGTTCTGCACTGCGTTTCTGAAACCTATCCCTCCCGCCATCTGAAAGGCCAGGTCCGAAGAATCTACCGAGTGGTACTTGCCATCGTACAAAGTCACCTTTACATCTACCACCGGATAGCCTGCCAGCGGGCCTCGTTTCATCGCCTCCCGGACCCCTTTCTCAACCGAGGGAACGTATTGACTGGGCACCACTCCTCCTACAATTTCATCCTGGAACTCAAAGCCTGACCCCCGAGCCAAGGGTTCCAGACGCAAGTGCACTACTCCATATTGCCCTGCTCCTCCGGTCTGCTTGATGTACCGGCCCTCGGCCTCTGCCTTTCGGCGGATGGTTTCCCGATAGGCTACCTTAGGCAACGAAGTATCTACCTCTACCCCAAACTTTTCCCGCAGACGGCTCACTACCACATCCAAGTGCAACTGTCCTTGACCTGCAATAATCAATTCCCCCGTATCCTCATCGCGATAGGAAAGCAAAGCCCGGTCCTCCTCCTGCAGCCGAGCCAGACCACTGCTGATTTTCTCCTCATCGCCCCGGGCCCGAGGATGAACCGCCAGGAAAAGGGTAGGCTCTAACCGTTCCGGAACGGGTAGAATAATGGGAGCCACCTCCTCGCACAGGGTATCCCCCGTAGAAGTAGCACTTAATTTGGGCACCGCCGCAATGTCCCCTGCTTGTATTGCACTTACCGGCAGTTGTGTTTTACCCTGCATCCGGGAAATTTGACCCACTCGCTCCCGCCGGCCTTGGTTAGCATTGTAGACCTGAGAATCACTTCTCAAAGTTCCCGCATACACCCTAAAATAAGTTACTTGACCTACATAGCGGTCATCAATCGCCTTGAAGGCCAGAGCGCAGAACGGCGCTTCTGGCGATGGCTCCCGGGTAACCTCCTCCTCGCTTCCCGGCGCCGTTCCCTCCACCACCCCCCGGTCAGCCGGAGAGGGCAGGAACTTAACTACATAATCGAGCAACTGCGGTACACCGATGGTTCGTAAACCTGCCCCTGCCAACACGGGAACAACCTTCCCCGCCAAGACCCTGAGGCGCAAACCTCGTATCATTTCCTCCAGCGAAAGAGTATCCTCCTCCAAATACTTCTCCAACAGCACATCGTCAGCCTCCGCCGCTGCTTCCATCAACTGCTCCCGATAACTTTCCATCTCCTCCTGTAACTCGGCCGGCGATTCCACCTCTTGCCATTCCCGTTCCCCTGACCAAGCGTAAGCCCTCCCCAGCAATATATCCACCACTCCCCGCAGTTGGGCCTCTGCCCCTAAAGGTATCACCAAGGGAACCGCGTTGGCTTTTAACTGACTGCGCACCTGTTCCACCGCCGCCTCGAAGGAAGCCCTTTCTCCGTCCATCCGGTTGATGAATACCAGACGCGGCAAATCATATTCGTTCGCCAACTTCCATATCCGCTCCGTTTCCACTTCCACCCCCTCCGTCGCATTTATCACCACCACCACCGCGTCCACCACCCGGAGGGCAAAGTAGGTTTCTCCCATAAAATCAGCATACCCCGGCGTGTCCACCAAATTTATGTGGTGTTTATCCCATTCACAAAAAGCCAAAGCCGCGTTAATAGACAAATGCCGGTTAATTTCCTCCTGGTCAAAATCGGTCGTGGCGTAACCCTCGTCCACCCGTCCCAAACGGTCGGTCGCTTTGGCCGTAAAGAGGATAGCATCCACCAACTGAGTCTTACCCGCCCCCCGATGTCCTGCCAGAGCAATGTTCCTAATGGTTTGTGTGTCTGCCATTTTTGTTCCTTTCCTTTGCCCTCCCTCTCGTTGGGATAGAGAACTCTGCTTCCTGTCTTGGGACAGAAAGCAAGAGTATTGCTGACCCTACCCACGCCGCTCAAGGATTTCCAACAGCCGCCAGCGCTTCCTCTTGCTGAGCGGTCGGGTTTCCATAATGCGTACCCTATCCCCTACTCGGGCCTCATTATGCTCATCATGAACGTGGTACTTTTTCGTGCGGCGAATAGTTCGCTGGTACAACGGATGGCGAACCAAACGCTCCACCGCAACCACGATGGTTTTATCCATCCGGTCACTGACCACTCGTCCTTCCCGTATTTTGCGCCGCTTGCGTTCTCCGTTCACTCCTAACCTCCACTTCCCTAAGCCCGGCGCTGCCTCTTCCTCCCTCTTTTCTTAGGTGCACCCCCTTGGGCTTCCAACTCCCGCCGGCGTTTCTCCGTCAGAATCCGGGCAATGGCCTTCCGGACAAACCAAATTCGTTTGGTGTTCTCGAGACGCTGGGTAACCTCCTGAAACCGCAGATTAAAGAGTTCCTCCTTGAACTCCTTGAGCATACTATCCAAATCGGCGTCTCCTGCTTCTTGCAAGCGCATTTTCAACTCTGAAATCTTATACGCCACTTTCCAAGCCCTCCCGCAGTACAAACTTCGTCTTTACGGGCAATTTATGTCCTGCCAGCCGCATAGCCTCCTCCGCCACCGCTGGGTCCACGCCCGCCAACTCAAAAAGCACTCGTCCCGGTTGGACCACCGCCACCCAGTATTCGGGCGAACCTTTACCACTGCCCATCCGGGTTTCGGCTGGTTTTTTCGTTACCGGCTTGTGGGGAAAGATTCGAATCCACACTTTCCCCCCTCGCCGTACCTTACGGGTGATGGCCACTCTTGCCGCTTCAATTTGGGCACTGGTAATCCAGCCGGGCTCGAGCGCCATCAGACCATAGTCCCCGAAGGCCACCCTGTTGCCCCGATGAGCCTTGCCTTTCATCCTTCCCCGCTGTACCTTACGATATTTCTCGCGTCTGGGCATCAACACCGGCCTGCTCTCCCTCTCCCCCTACTACTCGCAGCCGCTCCACCGGCCGGGCCTTCTCCGGCAGAAC
>DTZQ01000352.1 GCA_012961305.1 Armatimonadota bacterium
CGCCACCTGATTTACAGACAGGCCCCTTTGGCCGCTCGGGAACCCCTCCTAATCCGCCCAAGCCTGGGAAGGGAATCGAACCCCCAACCGTCCGCTTACAAGGCGGATGCTCTACCATTGAGCTACCCAGGCTTAAGGGAATCCTTCACCTTTATATTATAAATGAAACCTGCCAAGGAGTCAAGAGTTTTTTTCGTTTTTCGCTGCCTTTTTTGTCCGCCGCCAGGTAGTACCCTCCGGCCGGTCTTCCAAAACCACTCCCAGGGTTGCCAATCGGTCGCGAATGGCGTCAGCGGTGGCCCAGTCGCGCCGCTCTCGGGCCTGTTGGCGGACGGAAATGAGCACCTTTAGCAGTTCCGCCGACAAATCCTCCCCCAAGGTGGGTTCCTGCCGGGATTGCTGGAACAGGCCCAAGACCCCCCCCAATTCCAGCAGCATATCCCTTCCGGCACTCAGCGCGGCTTGGACTCCATCGGTGGGGCGAAAGTCGGACGCGTTCAGCATCCGATTGAGTTCCCCCACCAGGGAGAACAAACTCCCTATGGCCGCGGCCGAATTGAAGTCGTCGCTCAGGGCGGCGTGGAACCTCTCTTCCGTCGCAGTCAGGCGAAACTGCAAATCCTTCAACTGGGGAGGGTCATCAGCCACTACCGGAGGACAGGCCACCGCCCGCTCTACCTGCTGCAGGGTCAACTGAACCCGTTCCAGGGCCCTGGCGGCCTCCTCCAACTGAGGCATTTCCACTTCCCCATCCCGTTCCCGCAACTCAAAGTCCAGGCTGCTGCGGTAGTGCTTGGAGAGCAGGTAAAGCCGCACCACATCCGGCTCGTAACGCTCCAGGGCTGCCTGCACCGTGAAATAGTTGCGCAGGGATTTAGACATTTTTTCCCCCCGAACGTTCAGCAGGCCATTGTGGAGCCAGTAGCGCACAAAAGACTTCCCGGTGTAGGCCTCCGACTGGGCGATTTCGTTTTCGTGGTGGGGGAAAATCAAATCGGGTCCTCCGCCGTGAATGTCAAATCCTGGCCCCAGGTATTTGAGAGACATGACCGAGCACTCAATATGCCAGCCCGGCCGGCCCGGCCCCCAGGGGCTCTCCCACTGCGGTTCGTCCGGCTTGGCCGCCTTCCACAGAGCGAAGTCCAGGGGGTCTCGCTTGCGTTCGTCCACCTCCACTCGCTCGCTGGCCCCGGCCCGCAGTTCATCCAAAGTCTGCCCCGACAGTTTCCCGTAGTCAGGGATTTTGCGCACCTCTAAATAAACATCCCCCTCCACGACATAGGCATATTCCTTCTCCACCAACGCCTGTACCACCTCGATTATGTCCGGGATGTGAGCGGTGACGCGGGGATAACGATGGGCCCGTTTCACTCCCAACGCGTCCATGTCCCGGAAATATTCGGCAATCATCCGCGCGGCCAAATCGGCCACCGCGACGCCCTCCTCCCGCGCTTGGGCAATTATTTTGTCGTCCACGTCGGTGAAGTTCTGAACGTGGAACACCTCATAGCCACAGTACTCCAGGTAGCGGCGAATCATGTCGTAAGCCAGGTAGCAGCGGGCGTGACCCAGATGGCAGGGAGAATAGGGCGTCACCCCGCAGACGTACATGCATATTTTCCCCGGTTCCCGCGGCTCCAACCGTTCCTTCCGCCGGGTCAGGGTGTTGTACAGGTAAATCTCGCGCATGTTACCCTTCGGATGTGTACAGTATAGCATATTTTGCCATTCTGTCAAGACCCATTTTCCCTTGACGCGCCGGGCAGAAATGGGTATAATGTAAGGTCAAGGGAGAGGAGGTCAGGGGGGTGAGGGCTGAGTAATTACCCAGGAGGATAAATGAGTAAGTCTTGGAGAACGGCTACGGCAGCGCTGGTGGGCCAAAAGAGGCTCAAAGTTGCGGGGGAGGCTTCCTGGATGATTAGAATTTCGTGCCTGGCGCTAATTTACATTTTCGTTTGGGGAGAACTTACTATGGCCAGCATCAAACCGGCGTATTTGCGCTGTGAGTACCGGGTGAACCCCTTGGGCGTTGATGTGCCCCAGCCTCGGCTGAGTTGGGTTCTCGAATCGGCCCCGCCGGATGAACGGGGACAGAGACAAACCGCTTACCAAATCCTTGTGGCCAGCAGCGAAGAAAACCTGCGGGCAGACCGGGGTGACCTTTGGGATTCAGGCAAGGTGGCGTCCGACCAAACGGCCCACATAGTCTACGCAGGTCGGCCTCTCAAGTCCGGTCAGGAGTGCTGGTGGAAGGTGCGAGCGTGGGACGGAGATGGCCGAGCGTCTGCGTGGAGTGAACCGGCCCGCTGGACAATGGGACTGCTGGAGCCCGGCGAGTGGCAGGCCAAGTGGATTGGCTATGATGCCCCGCCGCCCGAACTGGAGAAACCAGCCGAGGAGACAGGGTCGTTGACCTTTGAGGATTGCAAGTGGGTGTGGTTCCCCGAGGGAAACCCCAGGGAGCGCGCACCAGCAGAGACCCGCTATTTTCGGCACCGCTTCACCCTTCCCCCAGGGCGAAAGGTTCAACGGGCCCGCTTTCTGCTCACCGCCGATGACCAGTTCACCCTTTTCGTCAATGGCCAAAAGGCCGGCCAGAGCGACGGCCAGCCGGACGCCTGGCGGCGACCCCAGACCCTCGAGATAGGGGAGTACCTGGTCGCCGGAGTGAACACTCTGGCCATCGCTGCGACCAATACTTCCCCCGGTCCCGCCGGTCTGCTGGGCAAGTTGGTCATTGAGTTTGCCCCGGGTGAACCGCTGGTCATCTTCCTTGACCGGTCATGGAAGGTCTCTAATCGAGAACACGCTGAGTGGCAGAACCCCGATTTTGACGACGAGGACTGGCCGGCGGCGAAGGAGATTGCCCAAATAGGCGAGGCGCCGTGGGGCGTGCCGGGCCAAAGCACGGGTCTCCACTTGCCTCCATTGCCCTATCTGCGCAAGGAGTTCTCCGTGGAGAAGCCGCTCAAGCGAGCCGTCATCTATGTCAGCGCTCTGGGCACCTGTGAATTGCGTCTGAACGGGCACCGAATCAGCGACGATGTCTTTGTGCCTGGCCGCTCCGATTTCCGCAAGCGGGTGTACTATCGCACTTACGAAGTGACCGACCTGGTGCGGCAGGGCGAAAACGCCTTGGGTGCGATTCTGGGCGATGAATGGTACGCAGGCTACTGCGGCGGGTGGAACAAACGTAACTTCTACGGTGGCGAGCCGCGCTTGCTGATGCAGTTGCACCTGGAGTTTACCGATGGCACCGGGCAAATCGTTGTTACCGACGAGACCTGGAAAGCCACCTACGGCCCGATTTTGGAGGCCGACTTCTATCATGGTGAAACCTACGATGCGCGGCGGGAGATGCCCGGCTGGGATAGGGTGAACTTCGAGGAGAGCGACTGGCAATCGGTGGAGGTTACGGAGAGAGTGGACCTGCAACTGAAGGCTCATCCTGGCCCGCCCGTGCGTCGGGTGATGGAACTTCCGGCGCAAAACGTAACCGAGCCAGAGCCGGGGGTGTTTGTGTTTGACCTGGGACAAAACATGGTCGGCTGGGCACGGCTCAAGGTGCGCGGTGCGAAGGAGGGAACGAAAATTGTGCTGCGCTTCGCTGAGGTGCTCAATCCTGAGGGAACTATTTACACCGCGAACCTGCGGCGGGCCCGCTGTACCGACACCTACATTTGCAAAGGCAGTGCCGAGGAGGTGTGGGAACCGGGTTTCACCTTTCATGGTTTCCGCTATGTGGAGGTAAGGGGCTATCCCGGCCCGCCGCCGCCAGACACCATCACGGGCATCGTCGTGCACTCCGATATGCCGCTGGAGGGCGATTTTGAGTGTTCGCACCCCTTGGTCAATCGCTTGTTCCAGAACATCCTTTGGGGCTTGCGCGGCAACTTCTTGGAGGTGCCCACGGATTGTCCCCAGCGCGATGAGCGGCAGGGTTGGACAGGTGATGCCCAAATTTTCACCCGCACCGCCTCCTACTGCGCTGACATCGCCGCGTTTATGACGAAGTGGCTCCTGGATTTGAACGATGGGCAGCGGGAGGACGGCGCGTATCCCCATGTTGCCCCTGTGGTAGGAGGCGGCTATGGCTCACCTGCTTGGTCTGATGCCGGCATCATTTGTCCCTACCTCCTCTATCAAGTCTACGGCGACACGCGCCTCATTGAGCAGCATTACCATTCGATGGCCAAATATATCGAATACCTGAGGCAAAATAGCGAGGACTACCTGCGCCCTGCCGTTGGTTATGGTGATTGGGTCCCCGCCGGCGCCTCCACGCCGAAGGAGGTACTGGCCACAGCCTACTTCGCTTACGTGGCCCGGCTGATGGAGGAGATGGCAGAGGCCATCGGTCGAACTGAGGACGCCCAGCAGTATCGGCGACTGTTCGAGCAGGTCAAAGCCGCCTTCAACCGCGCCCTCGTCTCTCCCGATGGACGCATCAAGGGCAATACCCAGACCTGCTATGCACTGGCTTTGTACTTGGACCTGTTGCCGGAGGACAAGCGTCAAGCCGCGGTCAACTACCTGGTGGAAAACATCAAAAACCGAGACTGGCATCTCTCCACGGGTTTTGTGGGTACGAGGCCCCTTCTCCCAGTGCTGACCCGCTTCGGGCGCAACGATGTGGCCTACCGCTTGCTCTTGCAGGATACTTTCCCCTCCTGGCTCTACCCCGTCAAACACGGAGCGACTACTATTTGGGAACGTTGGGACAGTTGGACCGAGGAGCGAGGTTTCCAGGACCCCGGCATGAACTCGTTCAACCACTATGCCTTCGGTTCCGTCGGGGAGTGGCTATTTTCCACCGCAGCCGGCATTGACACCGAAGGCCCTGGCTTCAAGCGCATCCTAATTCGACCCCGGCCCGGCGGGGGACTGACCTACGTCAAAGCCCGTTACAATTCGATTCGAGGCCCAATTGTGTCGGAGTGGAAGGTGGAGGGCGACCAATTCCACCTAAATGTGACCATTCCCGTCAACACCACGGCCACGGTGTACGTTCCCGCCAGGAACGCGGCCGAGATTACGGAGGGAGGGCGACCCGCCAGCGAGGCGGAGGGGGTTGAGTTCCTGCGCCGGGAAGAAGGTGCCGTAGTCTATCGGGTCGGTTCAGGCCATTATGCATTCGTTTCCCGTGGCTGGCAGTGAAAGGCAGGAATGAGGTCTCAGTTGCCGGAGAAGGGTCGCTCACTCTCTGGTTGGCCCTCAATTTCCAGCACAATCACGGTGGCCGTCGGGTCGGGGCCCTGGGTCGGAACCTCGAGGAGCACTTCTCGCTCCAACGAGGTGAAGTTCAACGGCTCATGCTGCGGGTCAGCCAATAGGTAGGCTTTATTGACCTGGTTCCTCAAACCTGGCACCCGCAGTTGGCCGTTCGGGGGCCACTCGAACACGTGGAGGAAAAGCCTTCCCGGTTTCATCGTGCACCGGCCCCAGGGTGGCTGCGGGAGGGGGCTGGCCGCGGTGGCGTAGATGCCCTCTCCGTTGACCTTTAACCACTCCCCAATTTGTACCAGCCGCTCCTGCATGATAACTGGTATCCGACCGTCGGCGGTAGGCCCCACATCCAACAGCAGGTTCCCGCCCCTGCTGACCGTATCAATCAGCAAGCGAATCAGTTCGGTGGCCGGGCAGTAGTCGAAGAGGTCCTCGTTGCGATTGTAGCCGAAGGAGGCCCCCATGCCCCGGTTCTCCTCCCACTTGTGCTCCGGGCCCAAGGTGGCGCTGGTGTGTCCGCCATATTCGGAAGTGTAGTACCCGCCGTGGCGGCCCCGCGTCTCCTTGCCCCAGCGGTCGTTGACCACCACTTCTTCGCGCACGGGCGATTCGTTGAACAGCCAGGCCAAAAACTCTGCGCTTCTCCAAACCTCGCTGGGATGTTCCCACTCGCCATCGGCGAAAAGCAACCTGGGCTGATAGCGCCGCACAACGTCCTTCAATTGGGGCAACATGTGCTCGTCCACATAACGCCGTACATCGGTGAGGTAGAGGGGATGATACCACTCGTAGAGGGAATAATACAGGCCCATCCGCAAACCGCGGGCGCGCACGGCTTCGCTCAATTCACCCACCAAATCGCGGTGCGGCCCCACGTCTACGCTGTTCCAATTCCAGGCCTGAGCACTGGGCCAGAGGCAGAAGCCATCGTGATGCTTGGAGGTCAAAACCACATAGCGGGCCCCGGAACGGGCAAATAAATCGGCCCACTGCTCGGGTGCGAACATTTCCGCTTTGAACAAAGGGGCGAAATCCTGGTAGCGGAAGTCCTCTCCGTAGCTCCTGACGTGAAATTGCCAGGTCGGCCCCTCCTTGTTTTGCATGGCGTGCCAGTACCACTCCGCGTAACGTCCTTTGGGAGCCCAGGCAGGCACGGAATAGACCCCCCAATGGATGAAAATACCGAACTTGGCCTCGTCAAACCACGCCGGACACGGTCGCTGGTCCAGCGACTCCCAAGTCGGTTCATATTTTATCCCCTCGGCGAGTGCGACCGAGGCCAGAAGGATGAGGCTCATGAGGGCAAGGGAGAGCAAAGTAACCATGGTTGCGTTCCTCCCTGCGCAAAGTTCCTTACCGCACGTGATGCACCACCGGCCAGGAGGCCCGCCGTCCGTCATGGTACAGCCCTATCTCCCCAAAAGGGATGGGCTGGAAGCCAATTTTTTGGTAGGCCGGCGAGTCCTCCCGCAGTTGAAAGTTCAGGTTGGCCGCATCTACGAAATGGGGGTCTTCGTTGAGCAAGTTGTCCCTGAAAGTCTGATAGGGCCGGGCTCTCTCCTCCATCTCCAGCCACCGACCGCCGACGCAGATGTTGCGGGCGATGAGGTTGCCCTTGGGCGCGCCGGGTTCGTCCTTCAGAATGTTGACCAGGCGGGGATACCGGATGCTCCAGGGCGGCTGTTGATACGGCACCGCCTTCAACCGGGTGGGCAGGGTTCCCCCCTCCTCCACGTGATACCGCATCCAGCCCAGTCCCCGGGCGTCAATATGCACCGCCGGATTGCACTCCACGAAGATGTTGTTCTCGATGATGTTGTCCCGGCCCCCGCCGATGAAGGCCGCGCGGGTCACTCGATAGAAGACGTTCCCGTAAACGTAGATTCCGCTGGCCGCATCGTCGAGATAGACGCCCATCGCTCCGATATGTCCGGGGCCTCGGATGTGGTGGAAGAAGTTGTAGCGAATGACGGTGCCGCGGGCAGTCCAATCCCGGCCCATGTAGAACGCACCCACATCCCCCGTTTCGTAACATACGCGGTGGATTTCGTTGAACTCAATGATGTGGTCGTTGCCACCCAGTTGAATGGCGTTGTGGGGCCCGTCGTGAATGAGGTTGTGCCGAACGCAGTTGCCCACCCCGCCGATGCTCAGGGCCGCGCGATAGGTGCGGCACCAGCGGCTGTAGTCGTAAATGTGGTTGTTCTCGGCGTAATTGCCTGCCGGAATGAGGGTCTGGCGGTCGCCACCACCCAGGGAAATGCCCCCGTCGCCCGTCTGGTAAATGTCGCAGCCGACGACCCCATTGGCCGTACCGCCTGACACGATTACCGCCTTGTTGCCCAGGTTCCGCAGTGTGCAACCCAGAATGAGATTGTGCGTGCCGCCCGTTATTCTGACCGCCGTGCCGCGGGTGACCTCCAGGGTCAAGCCTTGAATGGTGATGTAGGCCGTATCCTGCAGCGAAATCAAGGTGGGAAGGAGGGAGACTACCGCCTCGCCTTCCTCCAAGGGCGCCGGGGGCCAGAAGTAGAGGAGGCCAGTTTTGCGGTCCAGATACCACTCGCCGGGTTGGTCCAGTTCCGAGAGCAGGTTCAAGGCGTAGAAACGCTGGCCCTTTTTGTAGCCATAGACCCCGTGGGGCGGGCGGGTGGAGATGATGTGCTGCTCGAGGTCTATCTTCTCCACCTTTTCGTAGGAGTCAGCCCAATCGTGGAACCAGTAGCCGTGGACCCAGATGTCCTCCTCCGCCGTCCAACGCTTGGGGCGGTCGCCCTCGTAGGCGAACTGCCCACCATCCTTGCCCGCTGGAGTGGCGGCGATGCGAACGAACCCCTCGTTGGGCCAGCGAGCCAGGGTCATCGGCCGGTCTTGGAAGAAGAGTTCCAGCGCGGCCTCGTGCAGGGGCTGGCCGAAGCCCCGCCGTTTAAGTTCTCCGAAATCCGTGATGCCCTGAGCCTGCAGGTCGGTCTGCAACACCCGCCCCCGAGCCGTCGGCTCCAACCGCGAGAGAACAGCCGGGTCGAGGACCGGCTTGAACCCGCCGATGGCTTTGCCCCCGACGAGGCGTACTGTTTCACCTGCTCGAGCGCGGTAGACGATGGGGGCTTCCTTGGTGCCCGCATCCTCCGCCGTCAACTCGAAGGTCTGTGCGCGCCAGTAAACGCCACCGCGCAGTTCGACGATGACGCCCCCTTCGGAAAGCCCCCCGGCCTTCTTCATTTCGCGGATTTCATCCCGCGCCCGCTCCAGGGTAGCGAAGGGCCCGTCAGTCCCGTCGGCGTTGGGTGTCGGTAGCGTGCCCGACCAGGCATCATTGCCCTGAGTGGAGAGGTAGAAGGTCCTCGCCGCAGTGGCCCTGTCCCCAACAGCCATACAGAGGGCCAGACTTAAGAGGCTCATCACCGCCCCCAGCCCAGAAAATATACCCATCGGTCGTTCCCCTTAAATACCAATTGCGTTTGTGGAGAGGCTTCGCAATTCCCCAGCACTAATAGGAGCCATTCCGCATCCGTAGCCTCACTGGCGGCTTACCTGTCCGCCGAGGAAAGCAACTCCCGGAACGACCGTGCCGTCGGCCCGCAGGAGAGCAGAGCGTCCGGTCAAAATAATCCCCGTGGGCAAACTGGGGTTGATGAGGTTGAAGCGAAGGGTACACAGGTAGCCGGAATCAGCCACGGAAGCACCGGCGGTAAGCAGGCTCAGGCCCACCAACAGCCGCCCCGGCTGGGCATCATCCAACGCCGCCGCAAAGGCCGTCCGCCCCTGCTGGGCAAATAGCAGGTCCTCGGTGGCCCAGGCAACCTCCAAAACCGCCGGGTCATATTCGATTTCCAGGGCGGCGTCCGTGACCCCGTTGAGGTTCTGCCCCCACACTCCCACTACTATGTGGCCCCGACCCGACGAAATGGGCACTAAAGATATGGAGTTGGGCACCAAAACGCTGGTGCCGGTGAACACATACTCGCCCCCCTCACCACCTCCGCAACCTGCGAGAAATACTCCTATCAGCAACAGCCCCCACCATTGGTTCCGCTCACATCCCAACTTCTTCACCAAAGCAACTTCCTCCCGGCATCCCATCGTTTGCCCCCTTTCAAAGCCGGTCGCCAAAGTTGACCACCACCAAATCCACATCCGGCTGGTTCACCACTCCATCGCCGTTCACGTCGCCCTGGCCAGTGCCATTGCGCCAGGCGCGGGCTACGGCCGCCAGGTCGAACCCGTCTACCCGCCCCGCACTGCTGCCCCTGTCGTCCAGGTTGGGGTTAAACAGGGGGGTGTTCAGACCGGTGAAAAGGGACTGGTTCACCGCCCGCCGCAAGTACAGGTCGTCGCTGACCGCCGCACTGACAAGGGGAAGGTAAAACTTGGTCACGTAGTCCTTGGGCTGGAGGAACTGCCGCAGGGCAGGGTAGGCAGTCAAATCGCCCGCGGTCAGCACATTGGCATACATCACCCGCCCGCCGGAAAAGTCCATCCGCCCCTCGGCCACCGTGTACAGCGTCAACTCCAAGGTCTCCCCCAACAGCGACGCGGTCCGCAGCGGCAGCACCGTCTCTGCGGTGGGGAAAGTCAGCCCTAACGGGGGCAAGCGACCCTGGAACGAGCCTTCGGCCACTTCCTCCTCCAGCCTGACCCGCAGGGCAGCGAAGAGCCAGCCTTTCTGTAGGTAGAAGTCGAACACCTCGCCCGCGTTGGGCGGAAGGGTGAACCCGTTCTCCGTGAGCCATTGGCCCACCGCTTCTGCCGAATTTGCCCGTAAAAGGTGCCTTTCCCACTGGGCGCTCAGTTCGGGCAGGGCTTCGCTCATCCCGTTCTGGGAGAGGAAACCCTCACTTGCCTCGCTGACCCAGGAAGGCATTTGCGGCTGAGTCAATTGCTCCAACTGGTCGAAGAAATCCCGGCCCACCGTTTCCCATTGGGGCGCCGCGGGCACAGGTATCAGCAGGCCGAACTCCCGTGCGTTCCCCTGCACCGTCGGCTGCAGGATAAGCGTTTCCCATCCCCCACGGCGAAGCAGGCATATTCGCTGCGGTGAGGCCAGTAATAAGGTGGTCCCCGGTGGGGAAAAGGTGGGGCTTAGGGCTCGTCCTATTCCTGTGGCCAGAGCCAAAACCAGTCCGCCGATTCCCAACGCCCCTCCGGTCAGCCTAACTATGGCTCCTGCGTTCCTCAACCTCGCCCTCCCTCAGGGAGTCATCCTTTTACCAGCGCAAATCTATTTCCTCCCTTTGCTCCCTTTCCTCTGTCCCCGTTTCCCGCCTTCGCGTTTCCTCCGCCTGATGAGCCAGTTCGGGGAAAGTGTAGGTGATAACCCCATCGTCGTGCACGTCCATTTGTACCAACCCCCGCACATGCAAAGCATCTAAGACCTCCCCGGCCTGGGTGAGGGACAGGTCCGTGTTCATGGCCACATCGGTAGCTGTCAGGGTGCCATCCCGTTCGGCCGCCAGACGCAGGAGGGTGGTCTCTAACTCTTTGGCCAAGGCTTGAATTCGCTCCTCAGCCTGCTGGGCCCCTCGGACCAGTCGGCCGGCGGTGATGCAGGATACCAAGGTCAACAGTATCGCCCCGAAAAACTGGGTTTCATCAGTCATCTGGCTCACCAGCAGCGTACCCGTCCCTGCCAGGGCCGCGATGCCCAACCAGGGCACCCAGGAACCTAATTGGCTACGCCGCTGACGCACCCAGCGGTTGTAGCCCTGCCAAAAGGCCTCCAGGCGGGAAGTGGCCCGGGTGGCCAATTGAGAGGCTATTTTGACCCCAATAATTCCCAGAATGCTCACCCAGATCGCCATTTCCGGCACCGCACGGATAACGGCCAAACCGCCCAGACCGATGACCAGCGGCAGTAGGTAACTGTTCGGGGTAGGGAGTACAGTTTCCCGCTCCTCGGAAGGAGGAGGTTCTACCTTCTGAGTAATACTCCTCCGTCGAATTTCACCCGCCGGGCGTTCCACGATGATTACCCGTTCCCGCCGCCCGTGCCGGTGGCGACGCTGTTCTAAGGGAGGAACCGGACGCATCGAAATGCTCCAGACCTCCCCCATCATCCTGACCAGCAGCGCCGTCAGCAGGCCAAATACCAGCAGACCCAGAAGCGGCCCGCTGAATATCAACAGCATCAGCACGAAACTGAAAAACAGGAAAAACAACCAAGTCATTGGTTTAGCCTCCCACGTTTGGCTCCCAAGTTAGCGCACCATTTAACATTATACCCCATTTCCGTCCCTTTGTCCACAAAAATCTCCTTCCTCTACCGCCAAACCGAAGCAGACCCTTCAGGTTCCACCTGCTCCACTTCCCACCACAGCCCTTCTGCCGTCGGGACTGTAGGACACGCAGAGTCAGGACGGGCTTTCCTCCCCTGACGAACCTCTCCACGTCTCGAACCTCCCTTCTTCCCGACTTTTCCACCTTGCATCCCTACTATACCACATTACCTCAATTCTCGCAAGGGGCGGAGGGGCTCAGTTGCGGCCCTGCATTCAAATACAGGGCTACGGCTACCAAGTCGGTTGAAACCGACTAAGTTCCCCAGGGCCCGGATTTATTTTTAGCCACTCCCCAGGAGGAGTTATCCCCCTGACGGCGAAAGGAGTTGGGAGGCTGGGGGAGGACGGAAAAGGAGAAAACCATGGGCGAGCAATTTTACACCAGCGAACTGATGGAGTTCAAAGCACTTCCGGCGGTCTCTGGCGTGCGTCTGCACGACGAAAGAGGGGGGATGGAGGCTACTATTGCTCCCCCTTTTGGAGGCGGGCTTTCGAGCCTCCGGGTGCGGTGGGCGGGAGAGTGGGTGGAGACCTTGTATCGAGCCAACGAGTTCCAGCCTACGGAAGGTTGGCGGGGACAGGCCCCGCTGCTGTGGCCGGCCGTAGGCCGCAATTACACTGCGGAGCAGTTGACAGCAATCCGGGAGGGGGAAAAACCGCCCCGGGGGGCCTACTGTTACCGCGAGAGCACCTACCCTATGCCCATCCATGGCTTCGTCATGGACCTGGCCTGGGAACTGATGGACCACGGGGCTGATGAGAAAGGAGCCTGGGCCACTTGTGCCCTGACCAGCGATGACTATACCCGCGATTTTTATCCCTTTGACTTTTCGCTGGAGGCTACTTACATCCTCTCTCAGCGGCGGCTAACCCTGTGTCTGGTCGTGGCGGCTGCGGTGGAGAATAGGGAGGCGATGTTCTTCTCCCTGGGCAACCACTTGACATTGCGGCTGCCTTTCACCGCCGCGGGGAGGTTTGAGGAGTGCGTCCTCCGCGCTCCCACCCGAACGAAGTTTGACCTGACCCCGGAAAGCCTGCTGGCCGGCACCAGGCAGGAGTTGGATTTGAGCGTGGGAATGCCGCTGTCCCGGGAAGAACTCCACAACCTGGTCATCGGCGCATTTGCTCCGGATGAGGTGTGGGTGGAACTTAGGGACCCACACTCTTTCGGTTTCCGCATTGCCCAGCGGGAGGTGCCGGCAGGAGTGGAAGCCCCACTCAAGTCTCAGCCGGAGCACTTCTACTTCGTATTCTATGGAAGTGCCGAACAGGGCTTTTTCTGTCCCGAACCCTGGTACGGGGGTCCCAATTCGCTTAACACCCAGCAAGGGGTGATTTGGCTCCCTCCGGGGGAGACCTTCACCTGGGAGATGGAAATTGCGTGGTTGGAGGATTAGTAAAGGGAGGGCAAAATTACAGCGGGGAGGAGCAGTATATGGAGCCTATTTTGGGCTGTTTTAACCGTCCGTGGGGCCCGTGGCCGCTGGAGCGAGCGCTGGCGGGCATCGCTCAAGCGGGGTTTACGGGGGTGGGCCTGCTGCGCCAGCAGGGGGAGTTGGTAGTTTCCGCCGACAGTTTGCCCCAGGAGGTCGGTCAGGTAGCGGGTACCATCCTGTCCTACGGCCTCACCCCAGTCACTTTCCTCAGTCGGACCGGGGCTCAGCAACCCCTAACCGAGGCCCTGGCCCACCTGCGACGCGAAATTGACAACGTGTGTCGGCTGGGGGCTGGCTATCTCCTTCACTGCGGCGTGGCTCAGGAGGACCTCTACGACCAGTTTTATGAGGTCATGCGCCAGGGAGCGGCCTATGCTCAGGCCCGAGGGGTGCAAATTGTCCTCAAGCCCCATGGCGGCGTGAGCGCCACCGCTGCCGATTGTGTGCGGGCCGTGGAAGCAGTCAATTCTCCCGCCTTTCGCATTTGGTACGACCCCGGCAACGTTCTATTTTACACCGGCGCCGACCCGGCAGAGGACGTGGCTGCCGTGGCCCCTTACGTTACAGGAGTGTGCGTCAAAGACTGCCAAGGCGGCACCGTACAGGTCACCCCGGGCGAGGGAGAGGTGAACTTTGCCCGGCTGTTTGACACCCTGCTGGAGGCCGGTTTCTCCGGCCCCTGTTTGGTCGAATGTCTGGTCGGAGAAACACCGGAAGAGGTGGATGCGGCGGCGGCCGTAGTGCACGAACGGCTGCGGAAGTGGCTGCGCCTTTAGCCACCGCACTTCTACCCCGATGCAGGATGCAGGGAGAAGCAAGGAGGAGGTCACGGGAGTTGGAGCAGGCCGATTGAGGCTCTCAAAGTACGACTGTTTCTTGGTCCCCTTTGTCATGGACGGGACGGTGGCCGCCAGCGTCATTGTGGTCAACCTGTACGCCCAGGATTTGGGGGCCACGCCGTTCCTCTTGGGGCTGTTGGGGACGACTTGGGGGTTAAGTTATGGCCTGATGGCTGCCGCGGCTGGCCGGCTGGCTGACTGTTGGCCTCGACGGGGGTTGCTGCTGGCAGGCATCGGTTTGTTTGCCCTGAGCACCTGGGCCTATCAGTGGTGCACTCTTCCCCTGCAATTAGTGGCCATTGCCACGCTGGCTGGAGGTGGCACGGCCCTCTTTTGGCCGACCTTTGAGACTTTGCTTTACGGGGAGGCGGGAGCGGAAAGCACGCGCCAGCGAATGGGCTGGTTCAACTTAGGCTGGACTCTGGGCTACAGCAGCGGTTGGGCGGTAAGTGGTTTTCTGAAGGAGTGGGGCACGGCCTATGCCTTGAACACCCTGGCGGTGGTGGCGGGATTAAACTTCCTGTACGTGGCAGGGCGCACCCGAGGCGGACTGCCGCCCGCGCGCAGCGAAGTGGGCCCGCTGCCGCAGGAAGCAATGAAAGTGCCGCCGCAGGTACGGCGGGCGTTCCTGTACGCCGCCTGGGCGGCGAACTTTACCCTCTGGTTTTCCGGGGGGGCGGTGGGCCAACTGTTCCCCAAATTGGGACGGGCCAGGTTGTTTCCCGACCGAACCATTGGGCTGTTGCTCTCTCTGGTCCTGCTCAGTCAGGCGGGAACCTTCCTGTTACTGGCCCGCTCCTCGTGGTGGCAGTACCGCTGGGCACCCCTGCTGGGCTTGCAGGGAGTTTCAGGCCTGGGTTTGTTGGGTTTGGTCTTCAGTGGAACGGGAACTGGCCTGGGGTTGAGCCTGCTGCTGTTGGGCCTGGGGCGTGGCATGTCCTATTCGGCCAGTTTGTACTACGGCCTGGCCGCGCCGGAGGCACGGGGGGCCAACAGTGGGGTGCACGAGACCATGGTGGGCCTGGCCTACACCACCGGACCCTTTTTAGGTGGCCTGGCGGCCCAACACTTCTCCCTGCGCGCCCCATTTGCCCTCAGCGCGGCAGTGGTGGGGATGGGAATGGCCGTCGAGGGGTTCATCCTCCTGACGAGCAGGAGGGCGATTTATCGCCGTTAAGGAGGCTCCTCAACCTGAAGGCCAGAGGAGAATGTATGCCGCAGCGCACTTATACTCAGGATGCTTCCGGGCCCAACTCGCGTCGCACGAAGGCCCGCAGGGCCTCTGCCTGCGGCAGCCACGGTTGCCCCAGTTCTTCCTCCGCTGGTGGCTGGGGCAGACCGAGGTAACGAGCCGCAATGAAGTACTTGACCCGGTGGCACATCGTCCGAAAGCGCTCCAGACCAGGTTCATACTGCACCGCCTCATTTAGCAACTCTTCCAACTCCTGCGTCCGTTCCAAAGCCCCGCCCTGATGCAACAGAAATGCCTTCAGCCATTTCTCCACCGCTTGTTGAAGATGGTAGGCAGCGACATACACCCGCCCTGCGTCCAGTGCTGTCTGCCCTGCCCACCAGTCGTCCTCTGCCCACCCAATCCATTCCAGGGGATACAGGTTTTCGCTCTGGTTCATGAGTCTCTCCACCTCCTTCAGCACAGCAGACCAAGGTCGCCGGCTGAACAGGGATATTCCCCGCCGCGTGATTTGGGCTACGAACCAGTTCCGCTTGCGCAATGCCTCCCGCCACTGGGAGAGCGTGCACCGATGTACCTCTAAGCCGCTCCCGAAATGCCGATGCAGCGACGTACCGGCCTCCCGAGCCACTTCCTCTTCCACTTCATCCGGCAGCACCAGCAACACGTCCACATCGCTACCCGTGTGGGGCTCACCGTAGGCGTAGGAGCCGAAAAGAACGACGAACTCCGGCTCGCAGAGTTCCCGCACGGCCTCCACTCCCCGGCGCAGCCGAGCGATGACCTCGTGGTGTGATAAGATTTGAAGCGGCACAGTTGAGACTCCTGAGAGACGCAGCATTACCTTCCTCGAGTAAGGCATTATACCATAATGCCGAAAAATTGCAAGAGCGCAATCTCAACTTGACGAAACCCTTCATCTGTGTTACAATTCATTATCATCTTCATTGCCGAAACGCAGGAAATGCGGAGAAGATGGGGGCAATTTTCGAGTTGCCAAGTTGCCTAAATTCCTCAGCGCCTCTGGGATGCAGTAACTACGGCAAGGGTCAGAGCCATGGATGAGGAAATGCGCCGCTTCATTGCAGAAGTGGCTAACTCGCCGCGCAAGGTCAAACTGCTGCTGTTTCTCCACCAGAACCCTGACCTCTTGGACACCGCGGCGGGGCTGGCCAGTTGGTTGAGCGAGCGCACCAGCCAACTGCAGTCGGAACTGGACGAGTTGGTGGCCGTGGGGGTCTTGGAGCGGCACGGGGAGGGGGAAGAGGCGGTCTACGCCTACGTACCGGAGGCCAAGTGGCGGGAGCAAATTGCCCGGTTCGCGGCCTTTTATGCCCAAGCCGCCGAAGTGGTCCGGAACGAACTGGAGGAACTGGCCGCTCAGCGGAGGCAGATGGAGGAGGAAATTGAGGCCCTGGAGGAGACCAACCGAGCCCTGCGCCAGCAGAACTTCGAACTCCTGCTCCTCTCCCAAATTGGCAATGCCCTCAGTGCTCTTACCCCCCTGGAGGAGAAATTAGGAGAGGTGATAGACATTCTGCGGCGCGAGTTGGCCCTGCCCCTGGGAGCCATTTTCCTCAGCGAGGAGGAAATTGACCTGGCCGCGCCCGAGGTTCTCCGGCGGGCCGCTCCGGCTTTAGTCCTGGCCGCCGTGCCCGGCCAGGGAGGGGAACAACTGGCCCGGGAGGGGGTACTCCACTTCCCGCCCGACCTGCTACCCACGCTGGCCCAAGCCGAGGGACCCTTAGTGGTAACCCACCTCTCCGAGCAGGCCCTTTTCTCTCCCCGCCAGGGCTGGCAGGTGAGCGAGTTTGTCCTGCTGCCGCTAATCACCCGGAACCACTTGATAGGCGTGTTGGTCCTCAGCGGCCCCCAGGTTGCCTCCGTCCTCTCCGAGGCGGTGGAGCGGGGGTTGCAAACCGCGGCCGACCAAATGGCGACGGTCATTCACCAAGAACGCCTTTTCGCCCACATCCTGCAGTTGAAAACCTACAACGATAATATTCTGCGGAGCCTGACCAGTGCGGTAGTCACCTTGCGAGCCGACGGCACGATTGCCCTGCTTAATCCGGCAGCAGAGGCCCTTTTCCACCTCTCCGCCGCCGAGGCGGAGGGCCTCTCCTACCAGGACGTCTTCGGCGGTCATTTCAATGCCCGGCTGGTGAATGCCCTGCAGCACACTCTGGAAACCCACCAGCCCTTTGTTGGGACAGAGGTGGAAGTTTTGACCCTGTCTGGAGAGCGGCGCATACTCAACCTCCGCCTGTCCCCCCTGCAAGACGAGCAGAACACGGCGGCGGGGTTAGTAATGGTAGCCGATGACGTGACCGCAGAATTGCAGCGCCGGGCGGCCCTGTATCGTTACGTGCCCGGACACGTAGCCGACAGCATTTTAGCCCATCCGGAGCAGGTGTCCCTGGCCGGAGAGCGGCGGCAAGTGACCGTACTGCTGGCCGACGTGCGTGGCTTCATGGCCCTCTCGAGCCAGGTGGCAGCGGAGGAGGTAGTGGCCATTTTGAACGATTTTTTCGCCCTGGCGACGGAGGTCATTTTCCATTTTGAGGGAACTTTGGACAAGTTCATCGGCGACGCGGTGCTGGCTTTGTTCGGGGCTCCCCAGTCCCATGAGGACGACGCGCTGCGGGCGGTGCAGGCGGCGGTGACCATGCAGGTCAGAATGTCCGAAGTAAACGCCCGTTTGCAGGCCTCCGGTCGTCCGCTCCTCAGTTTGGGCATCGGCATCGCGACGGGGGAAGCCGTGGCTGGCTACATCGGCTCCGAACGCCGCCTGGAGTACACGGCCATCGGCGACGCCGTCAACCGCGCTGCCCGCCTGGAGGAAATTGCCGGTCGGGGGCAGACTCTCCTTGATGCCCCCACCTACCGGCGGGTAGCGGCACATATCACCGTCCGCCCTTTGCGGCCGGTGCGCCTTAAAGGCATGGCAGAGCCGGTGGCGGTTTATGAGGTGACGGGTTTGCGGGAAGAACCTCCTGGGAAAAACCAGAGGTGAGTTTCAGCATGACCTCCTTTCCCAAAGCCGAATATCGGCGCCGGATTATCGCCGCCCTGCGGCGGCTGCGAGGCCAGGCCACTTTGGGCGACGTGGTCGCGGCCACGGGCCTGCCCAGCCTGCGGGCGGAACTGGTGCTGCGGGAACTGCTGGAGGAGTTCCGGGGCCACTTAGAGGTGGATGCCAACGGGGAACTCCTCTACCACTTCCCTCCAGGGCTGGCGCGACGCACACCCTGGAGCCAGCGGGTGCTGGCCGCCGGGCGTCGCCTGCTGACCTGGGCCTACCAGGGGTTCATGTTTCTGTTCAAAGTGTGGGCCGCTCTGGTGTTGGCCGTATATGCGGTGGTTTACCTGCTCATCCTGCTGGGGGCCCTGATAATGGTCGGCGCCGATGTACTGCTGTGGCTGTTCATCCCCGACTCTGACCGTTTAGCGAGGGGCCCCGTGCCCTCGGGGAAGCAGGCGGGGAACCGGAAGCCTCCGGGCCGCCGGCCCTTTTACCAGATGGTCTTTGCCTACGTCTTCGGCGAGCCGCCGCCGAAAACGGACCCTGGGCGCTGGGAGCGGGAGGTTTTGGACTTCCTGCGGGAACACAGGGGACGCCTTACGGCCGCGGATTTGATGGCCCTCACCGGTTGGGACTTGCCCCGGGCCGAGGAGGAGTTGGCCCGGCTGGTGGTCAAGTACAACGGAGAGGTGGAGGTCAGCGACAACGGGATGCTGGTGTACACCTTTGAGGAACTGTTGCCCACCCTGCAAGAAGAAGCCGCCCACCTGCCCCGACCTGGGCTGCGCATTCAGGGGGCGAAATATCTCCATCCCGAAACCCTGGCCCCGCCGCTCGAGGAGGAAGTGCAATGGCGCTGGTGTTGGGCCCAATTTGAGCCGCCAGCCCGCCTGAACGACAATCCCGAGCGAGCCAACGTCCTCCTCACCTTTCTCAACACCTTCAACCTCTTGTTTGCCGCTGGATGTACGCTGCTGTTCGCCCATTTGACTAAGCCGTTGTCCCTGTTCGGGGCGGCTTTGGACCCCCAGTGGCTAATGGTGTGGTTGGGTTTGTTCCCGCTGGCCTTCTCTTTGACCTTCTTCCTGGTCCCGGCCCTCCGCCTCTTCTGGCTGTGGCGAGAGAACGCCGCCCGGCAGCATTGCAACATCCGCCGCGCCGTGTTGGAGTTCCTGTTTCAGCAGCACCTTTCCGCGCCCGAACTGCGGCCAGTGTACGCCCAGCAGGTCATCCAGGAAGTGCTGCGCCGGGCCACCTTGGCCAGTCCGGTCTGGGGCACGTCCACCGCCCTGGCCCGGCAGGTGAAACGGGAACTGCACCATCTGTTCCGTACCTGTGAGGGAGAATTAGAGGTGGACGAGCAAGGGGAGCCTTTCTACCTCTTTCCCCGCCTGTGGCAGGAGTGGCACGATGGAGAGCAGGCTCGCCGTCTGGTAGAGCCAGAGCAATTTGCCATTAGGGAGATAGTGTACTCGTCGGCTGATTGACCCGGTGAGACTTATCCCGATTTTCCTGGGGCTGATTTTGGTAGCCATGCTAATCACGGTAGGAATGCCCGGGCCTCCGAAACAACAGCGACAAGGACTTTTAGGGGTGAATTGGGGAGAGGAAATCCAAGTTGATGGCGGGAGGCGAAGTCATGTTTCGCTTGACCTGGCTAATTTGGTGGTGGGGAATAATTGCCCTGGGGGTGGGAGTTGAGGCCCAGCCGCCCGTGGCGCCAGCGGCCCCTCCGGCCGAGACGGAAGGGTTTCGCCCAGAGGGAGCATCGGGAGAAACCCCTGCGGCCCCGGAACCTCCGATGACCTCTGAGACCCTACTGACCGAGGAAACGCTGACCCCGGAGGCCGCAGAGGAACTCGGCCCTCCCTCTGGAGAGGAACCATCCGAACAGGCTGTTCCCTCCGCGGAAATCCCCGCGCCAGCCCCGGAAACCCCGTCGCCGGAGGAGGCCGAGGAAACGCTGGCCGCCGAAGGGGGGACCGAGGAGCAGGAACGTCCCCTCGAAGCGGTGCCTTCTGTCACTTCGGAACAAGCGAAGGCAAAGGCCCAGCAGGTCACCGCTCAGGCGGAGGCGGTCAAAGCGGCTGTCCGTTCGGAGCAGGAAAAGGCGCGGGCCGAACTGGCGGCTGCCCAGCGGGCCCTGGAAATGGCCGAGGCCCGACTCCCGACGGCCCCGTCCCCAGAGGCCCAGGCCCTCGCCCGCCGCCGGGTGGAACTGGCCCGGGAACGGTTGCGCCTGGCTCAGTGCCGGGTGGCAGTCTCCGAACTGCGCCTGCAGTTGGCCGATGAGGAACAGACCTTGGCCCAGCGCCGGGCCACCCTCGCGGAAGAGCGGGAGAAACTGGCCGGGGGACAGTTCTCCGTGGGCCAAGTTCGCGAACTGTTCCGCGAGGAGCAGCGAAGGCGCCAGCAGATAAAGCAGCGCGTCGCCTGGCAGCAGACGGAGCGCCAACTAATCGCGGAAGCCCTTAACGCTGTCCGCAGCGACCGGGCCGCAATAGAGGAAAGCCTGCGGCTGACTGAAGAGGGCGCCCTTCGTCAGTTCCTCCAACAGCGACAGCATTGGCTTACCGAACGGGCTGCTGCTTTACAGGAGCAACTTTCCCTGCTGGAACGGATGCTGGCCCTGACCCAGCAAGCGGAACAGACCGAGGCGGCCTGGGAGCAGGCTTTGGATGAGTTCCTCCAGCGCCATTGGCTATGGGCCCGGCGGCGGCGGGAGATTTCCCTGCAAACCCTAACCAACCTCTGCCGCGACCTGACCCGTTTGCCCGCTGCAACTTCCGCCTGGATAGTGTCCCTCCCCACTTGGCTGGGCCCGGTCTGGTTCGGCCGGGTTTCCCGGTCTCGGTTGCTCTTGGGAGGAGGGATGGTGGTGCTCGGGGGGGTGCTCTTCTGGCTGCTGCGCACCTGGGGACGGCGCTGGCTGAGGGCCTATCGGCGGGAAGTGACGGCGCCCCCCGGCCAGTTGAGGTGGGAAGCCTGGTTGGCCGGAACGGGCCGAGCGGCTCTGGCAGCGGGTGAGTGGGCGGCGTTGGGGGGTGGACTGTGGCTGGGGGCAAAAACCGCCGAAGCCCCGGCTTCTCTGGAGCAGTTTCTGCTCAGGGCCACCCTCATTCTCGTCGCCTGTCGCGGTGGCTGTAGGCTGGCCACGGAACTATTTGCCCCCCATCGCCCCGAACATCGCCTGCTCCCTTGCGCCGATGGTACGGCCCGCTACCTAACCAAGTGGACGCTGGCCCTGCTCATTTATAATGCCTTTTTCCTCCTATCCCTGACCTTGTTGCAGGCCGCCCACTATCGGGAGGACGTCCTCTCCCTGCTGGGGGTGATTTATCAGGGCCTGCTCCTGCTGCTGCTCCTCTTGGCTGCCTCCCGCCGGTGGTTGTTTACGGAACTGCTGCCCGCACTCTCTCCCCGGCAGGCTTCCCTTCTGCGCGGACTCTATCGGTTCCTGCTGGCTTACCTGCTGTTCCTGATAGTCATGTACGGACTGGGCTACGCCAACCTGGTCAATTACCTGCTGGTCTCCACCCTGCTGAGCACGCTGGTACTGGTGGGCCTCTATCCGGGGCAACATTTGGCTCGGGCGGCCCTGGCCTGGGCGGTGTCTTGGCCCGACCGGCAGGAAGAGGTACTGCCCTTAGAGGGCTGCCCGGCCAAAATCCTCTATCAGGCCCTCCAACCCCTTGTGCGCGGCCTGGTTTTCGTCCTGGGCGGCTGGATTTTACTCCGCTGCTGGCGCGTGGCTCTGGGCTATGGGGAGATTGCCGCCCTGCTGACGCGACCTTTCAACCCGGAAAGTGAAACCCCGCTGAGTCTGTGGTCCTTCATCTGCCTGGGGCTGTACTTGGGAGGAGCGTTTGCAGTTTCCGTTCTCCTGCGGCGGGGGTTGAAGCGGTACGTTTACTCCCGTCCCTGGTTTCGGTGGGATGCGGGGGTACGGCATGGTATTTCCAGCGGTTTACACTACGGCCTGCTGGTGTTCGGGGCTTTGAAGGGATTACAAGCGGTGGGCCTGAGTTTCAGCAAACTGACGGTGCTTTCGGCCTCTTTTGGAGTGGGTCTGGGCTTCGGGCTGCAGGACATCTTCAAGAACTTCATCAGCGGCCTCATCGTGCTCTTCGACCGGCCCGTCAAAATCGGCGATTACGTGGAAGTGGCAGGCAAAAGCGGGCAGGTGACCCACATCAGCGCCCGGCGGACGACCATTCGCACCCCCGACGACCTGACGGTGATTGTGCCCAACTCAGCCTTCATCTCTGGCAACGTCATCAATTGGAGTCACGGCAGTCCGCTGGCCCGGCTGCACCTGCCGGTGGCGGTCAAAAACACCACTCCCCCGGAACGGGTGCAGGAAGTCCTCCTGCGCCTTGCTTCCCAGCATCCTGAGGTGGTCGCCGACCCGGCACCCAAAGTGCGCTTTACCGCCCTCACCAGCGGTGGCTTCAACTTTGAACTGCTGGTCTGGACCTCCTCCCCAGAGCGACAGGAGGACCTCATCAGCGACCTCAACTTCGCCATTTACCAAACCTTCGCCGCCGAGGGGATTGAGTTGAAGTAGGCCCTTGGAACTCTACTTCCTTGACACTCTCCCTGATGAATTCAGGGAGATTCTCGTTTCATCGAGGGATGCTTGCCGTGCAAGTCTGACTCCCTCTCC
>DTZQ01000353.1 GCA_012961305.1 Armatimonadota bacterium
CCGGGCCTACTCCCTGAACTGGCTGGAAAACATCCGCGACTGGTGCATTTCCCGCCAAATCTGGTGGGGCCATCGCATCCCGGTGTGGACCTGTCAGCGGTGCGGGGAGCAAATTGTGCAGGTGGAGACCCCTACTGCCTGTCCCCAGTGTACCAGCCCGGCCTTGGAACAGGACCCAGATGTGCTGGATACCTGGTTCAGTTCTGCCCTCTGGCCCTTTGCTGTGCTGGGCTGGCCGGAGAGGACGCCGGCTCTGGAATACTTCCATCCCACCGACCTGCTCATCACCGGCCGGGACATTCTCTACCTGTGGGTAGCCCGAATGATTATGACCGCCCTGGAGTTCGTGGGGGAAATACCTTTCTATCAGGTGTTCGTCCATCCGACCATCCTTACCAGAGACGGACGGCGCATGAGCAAAACCCTGGGCACGGGGCTGGACCCGTTGGACCTGATTGACAAGTACGGGACCGATGCTACCCGCTTCAGCCTGCTCTACCAATGCACCAGCACCCAGGACATCCGCTTTGACGCGGAAGTGGTGGCCAATCGAGTGCAGCATTCGCCCATTGCCGAAATGGGCCGCAACTTCTGTAACAAAGTGTGGAACGCGACCCGTTTCGTGTTGTTGAACCTCGAGGCTGACCTGCCGCCGGTGAAGGAGGAAACTCTGCCGCCTCTGACCGATTTGGCCGATAGATGGGTTGTCAGCCAACTGCATCGCACCATTCAGACCCTCACCCAGGCCCTCGAAAGTTACACCTTCAGCGAGGCGGCCCGGCTGATATATGAGTTCGTATGGGGTGGGTTCTGTGACTGGTACGTGGAAATGGCAAAAGCACGCCTGGAGGGGGAGAAGGAGGCCGACCGCCGGACAGTGCAGCAGGTATTGGTCTACGTGTTGGAACGCACGCTACGGCTGCTACATCCGCTTATGCCTTTCCTCTCCGAGGAACTGTGGCAGCAACTTCCCCACGAGGGTGAAAGTGTAATGGTTGCTCCCTGGCCGACGGTGGAAGAAGCGCGTTTTGATGAGGAGGCCGAAGCACAGATGGAACTGCTACAGGACACCGTGCGGGCCCTGCGCAACATTTGCGCGGAAGTGGGAGCCAAAGCCGGGCAGGAAATCGAAGTCATAGCCCTGACCGATTCTGCCCCTCTGCGGGAACTTCTATGGCAGAATCGCCACTATTTGGCCCGACTGCTACGCTACACTCCGGGAGTGCATTTGCGGGATTGGCATTTCCTCCCCCGAAGCGCGGAGCGACCCCGGCAGGCCCTTTCAGCCACCGTAGGAGAAATGGACCTCTACCTCCCGCTGGCCGGTTTGGTTGACCGGGAAAGGGAACTGGCCCGGCTGCAAGCAGAACTGGCCAAAGTCGAGTCTGCCCTGGAGCGCAGCCGCCGTAAGTTGGAAAACCGAGACTTCCTGGAAAAGGCCCCGGCCGAGGTGGTGGCCCGAGAGCGGACTCGGCGACAGGAATTGCAAGACCTGCGCACGCGACTCGCGGAGCGCCTGAGCGTGCTTTCTGAGTAGCCCCTTCGGACGCAGGGGCTTTGGACCGCACTAAAGTGCTTGAGTCCGTAGTTGAGGAGAAAGCCATGAGCGCGCAAGAGGAACGCCGGCGGCGAGCGGCGGCCATTCTGACGCGGCTTAAGGAGGTCTATCCGGGGGCAAAATGCGCTCTGAACTACGAAACACCGCTGCAACTGTTAGTGGCGACCATGCTGTCCGCCCAGTGTACCGATGAACGGGTAAACCAGGTCACCCGCACCCTCTTTCAGAAGTACCGCACGGCCGCGGATTTTGCCTCTGCCCCGCGCGAGAAGTTAGAGGAGGACATCCGTCCCACAGGTTACTACCGCAGCAAGGCCCAGCGAGTTCAGGCTGCCTGCCGTAAATTAGTGGAGGATTTCGCGGGTGAGGTGCCAGCGAGCATGGAGGAACTGCTGACCCTGCCCGGTGTGGCCCGCAAAACGGCCAATGTCGTGCTGGGCACCGCCTTCGGCCAGGCCACCGGCATCGTCGTAGATACCCACGTCAAACGGTTAGCCCAGCGAATGGGCCTGAGCACGGAGAGCAACCCAGACAGAATCGAACGGGATTTGATGGCCCTCATTCCCCAAAAGGATTGGATTCCGGCGGGGCATCTGCTCATCACCCACGGCCGCCGGGTGTGCACCGCTCACCGACCTCAATGTGACCCCTGCCCGGTGGCTGACCTCTGCCCGCGAGTAGGGGTACAGGATTAGGGAGGCAATCATGACGGAACCGCTTACCCCGGAGGAATTGGCGGCCCTCAGGCAATTCGACACGCCTACGGTGTCCAATGCCATTGAGACCTTCAACCTTCGCCCGCGCAACGAAGGGTTCATGTCGCCGGAAATACGATGTCTATTCCCCGAATTGGGAGTAATGCTCGGCTACGCCTGCACGGCGAAAATTGTGGCTGAACGTCCCCCGGAGGAAGGAACAGCGGTTTCACGGGAGGAGTACTGGCGGCATGTGTTGACGGTGCCCGCCCCACGGGTGGTCGTAGTGCAGGACTTGGATGACCCACCAGCCATAGGCTCCCTGTGGGGCGAGGTAAATGCCAACATTCACCGGGCCCTCGGCTGTGTGGGGTGTGTGACCAACGGCGGAGTGCGGGATTTGGACGAGGTGCGACAGTTGGGCTTTCACTTCTTCGCCGCCGCACCAATTGTGTCCCATGCCTACGTGCATCTGGTCGAGTTCGGCACGCCGGTCAAAGTCGGTGGGGTGTGGGTGAAGCCCGGCGATTTGCTGCACGCTGACCAGCACGGTGTCCTCCTCATCCCCCTCGAAATTGCCCGTGACCTGCCGGAGGCCTGTTGCGCGGTGCAGGAAAGGGAACGGCCCCTCATCGAACTCTGTCAGTCGCCGGGTTTCACCCTGGAAAAGTTAAGCGCCCTCCTGCATAGATGAGAAGAGGTGCAGACAGGGTGAGGTTTCCCCAAAGGCCAGCGCCCGACTTTCGTCAGGAGTAATTACTACTCAGCCCCCCAACCCCCTCCTTCACCAGTACTGAGGGCCATCTTAACGGGGCTGAAGCCCCTGACTCTAAAGGGCCTCCTTGTCCCTCGTCCCTTGTCTTAACGTGATGGGCAGTTCTAACGTGCGTTCCGTGGGGTCCCCCAATTGGTAGTAAGTTACCCGCTCCCGCCATAGACAAATTACCCGCCCCATGCATTTTTCGTCACTGTCAAACTCCGGCCGGCTGTAAAGCCGTTTCATAGCCATTGCTGCCTGCCGACGGGAAAGGGCTAAACACAAAATGGCATAGCGAGGGTCGGCCAAATCCGGGTGATACCAGCAGCGAAAATTGTGGGTGACGAAGGCCACCGGCCCGTGCTCCCGCAAGTGCTGAACTAAGCATACATCGTCCAGATGCGGATGCGGCCCGGTGTAATTCTCGCTGAACCGCAGCAGGTGCTCCTCGGGGTCGAAAGGCACCAGTTTGGCCTCCGTGTCCACCCGGCCGGGTGGCGGGGGCCCCAGGTGCCGATAGTGGCGCTCTACGGCATCTATCACCAAATCCAAAGCCTCCTGCAAGTCGCTCAAGGTTAAGGGCATTAACCATTCACCCTTTACAATGCGGCGCAAGGTTTGGCCGAAGGTGAGTTCCCGGAGGGCCGTTTCCACGTCAATCCGAAAACCTTTGAAGCAGGGCTGGCCCGTTTGGACCTTGGGATGCCGGGTAATTACCTCCGTCAGCCACTCGGTCCCGTAGGCAAGGCCCCTTTCGTCGTAGCCCGCGGCTTCTTGCCTGGCCCACCACTTCTGCTGCTCCTCCGGCAGGTCCCGGGTGCGCCGCACGTAGGCGGGCAGGTCAAAGGGTTCCGGGTGGCGATACACCAGGTCAAATACGTCCAAAGCGTGCTGTAAGGCCTCCACGACCACCTCCTCTGACACCCCGTATTCCGCTGCCAGGCCGAAGCAGGTACAGTCGCCAGCGCGTAGGTCGTGCAGCAAGTCCACTATGGTTACTTCCGCCTCGCCCAGTCGTGGCACCTCGCTGGCCTGAGCAGCCAACGCCCGCTGGTAAGCGACCGGGTCGTCAAGGTCGGGCAGCACTTCGTCACTTTCCACCGCTACTAACAACACCTCCTCCGGGTGCCGGTGCAGCAGTTCCCGCAACCCTATTTCTGGGTTCAGATGGAACACCTCGTCTCGGTATTTGGCCCTTAGCAGCAGCGGATGGCCGCGTCGGCCGCGATACACAGGTACAGCCAAACCCGGCGAGTGGATGCGGTAGGCGGAGATTAGTTGTCGCACCGTTTCCGGCGACAAGCGCGGCTGGTCTCCGAGGGCCACCAACACAGCCTCGGCCTCCGGCGAAACGGCCCGCAGGCCACACTGTACGGAGGACAACATGCCCTTCCGATAGTTTTCGTTGACCACGATTTCGACCGGCCGCTCTGCCAGGGTAGGAGCAATTTCCTCCGCGCGGTGGCCCAGCACCACGATAATTTCTTCCACTCCGGCGGCAGCCAAAGCGTCCACTACCGCCTGCAGCACGGTGCTCGCGCCGAAGGGCAGCAGTTGCTTTGGCGTTCCCATCCGCCGCGATTCGCCGGCGGCCAGAACCAAGGCCGAAATCATGACCTCACTTCCCTTCTTTCGTTGCGCACGGCGACCAATTCGGCTGCGATGCTGAGGGCAATTTCCTCCACCGTATCCCCGCCGAGGGGCAAACCGATGGGTGCGTGTACCCGGGCCAGTTGCTCCGGCGTGGCGGTCCCTTCGGTCAGCAGTTGGTCGAAAATGAGTTTAACTTTGCGCCGGCTGCCAATCATGCCCAGGTAGGCGGCCTGGGATTGAATGCAAGCCCGCAAGGCATCGGCATCGTAGCGATGACCGCGAGTCACAATTACGATGTAGGTGTCCGAATCGATGGGCCAGTTGGCGATAGTGGAGGCGATGTCGGCCACGAGGAGGCGGTTGGCTTCGGGTATGCGCTGCGGATTGGCAAACTCGGGCCGGTCGTCCACGACCACCACCTCGAAATTGAGAAACGAACCCAAGTGGGCCACGGCCTTGCCCACGTGACCAGCCCCGGCAATGAGCAGCACAGGCTGGGGCAGCAGCGGTTCGACGTACACCTGGGCCTTTCCTTCCGGCAGGGTCGCCTCCAAAAGGCGCGACTGGCCCTGCTCCAAAGCGGTAGAGGCTACCTCTTGTAGGGGTTCTAACCCAGTTGGAGGCAGGCGGTCGAGGGTGGGTTTCCCCTCTGAAGGCAGCAGGGCATGGCCCCCTATCAAAGTTCGCGCCTCCGCCTTTATTACCGTAGCCAGGGCGGCCGGCTGACGCTGCTCCTGAACCTGCATCACCTGGGCGTAAAACTCCCGTTGGGCGGGGGTGGGCACCTCAATGAACACCTGAGCGGTGCCCCCACAGACCAGGCCCCCCTCTGCCCCGACGTCCTCGTCCAAACGCAGGTCAAGGGTCGTCGGCTGGCCGGTGGAGAGGCAACTTAAGGCCTGCCGCCGCACTTCCATTTCCAAACATCCGCCCCCGACCGTGCCGAAGAGCCGGCCGTCCACCGCGAATAGGGCTTGGGCCCCGGCTTTCTGAGGAGTCGAACCCTGGGTACTCACCACCGTTGCCAGGGCACAGGGTGTACCCTCGTCCAGTAACTCCAGCAAGTCGCGGTAGAGTCTGTTCATGGCTGACCGATGGCTTTCACCCCCATTATTCCTCCACTTGTACCGCACGGCCCCGGCGGGCGGATTCCCAAGCGGCTTCCGTCAGTTGAATCACCCGCAGGCCACACTCCGCGGGCACTCGGTTCTCCGCTTTGCCCAGCAGCAGGTCAATGAAAGCCCGGTCGGGATTGCTGCCCGCGGGCATCTTCTCCTCGGGTACGGGTTCCATCCGCTGGCCGGGAACCTCTTGGAACACCCTTCCTTCCCGGATAAACAGCGTTCCCTCCTCGCACCAGATGCTCGCGTCCTCATGCATCCGGCCGATGGCATGACCAACTACGGAGATATTGCCCAGGGCCCCGTTATCGAACTTTACCGAGATGGCGCTGAAGATGTCCACGGGGGTGTCTTTGTAGTCCATGAGGGCCATTACCTCAACTGGGCGCAGGTCGGTCATCCACAGGAGGATGTCGAGCAAATGACTGCCGGAATCGTTCAACTGCCCCCCGCCGCCTAACTCCTGCGTCAGTCGCCATTTGCCCTGCTGGTTGCGATACCAATTCTGACACTGGTGGGCACAGAGGAAGTTCACCGGGCCCAGGTCGCCGGAGTGCAGCAATTCGTAGGCATAGATGTAAGGTGGAGAGAAATGGCGTTGGTAGGAAATCATCAGGTGCTTGCCCGTCGCGTCACGCTTGGCGATGACCTGCTTGGCGTGCTCTACCGTGCACACCATCGGTTTCTCGGTGAGCACATGTAGCCCCTGGTCGAGGCTGTCCATGATTTGCTGGTAATGGAGGGTGTGCGGGGTGCTGATTTCCACCGCGTCCAATTCTACGGTGTTCAGCATTTCCCGGTAGTCGGTAAAAGCAGGCACTTTGGCTGTACCGGGCACCTGTTGGCGAAAGGCTGCCAACGCCTTCTTGCTGACATCCGCCAAGGCAACAATTTGGGCCTCCTCAATGGCCGCCAACCGCCGGCCATGCCCGCGGGCGTTGCCCCCACAGCCGATAAATCCTATGCGGAACTTCTTACGGGCCAAAGTTTGCCTCCTTTTTAGGCCAAATCCCGTTCTATCAATTCAATGTACTTCGGGTCGTTGGTGCCCAATCTCCGGGCCGCGGCGGAAGCGATGTACTTGGGCGGCCGGCCCACTCGCGTTAGCGGCGGTCGGCCCACTTCCGCCCGCTTCTTTTCGATGATTTGCCAACCGGTGTAATCGAGGGCCACTGGGTCAGTAGCGAACATGAGGCCATTGTAGGCCCACACGTGCTGCGGATGAAAGGAAGGTCCGCCTTCGTAGGCCGCCCGGGTAGCATCAGCAATGATGAGCCGGGTTTTGTCCTTAATGGCCGGAAGGGCATTCAAGTCCGCACAGTACGGGTCACAGTTGTTGGGATGATGGGCGGCCGGATTGTCGTGAGTTCCGTAGTGGTTCTTCAGGGCCAAGGTTATCCCCGCGATGTTGTGGTCTTTGAGGATGGGCAGATTCAAAATGGCGTCCACCCTTTGGGTGACGATTTTGGTCAACCGTCCCCGGAAGGAACCCAGTTGCACCACTTCGTCCCAGTCCCCGTTGATGCCCCGCCTGCGCACGCCCGGCCCGCTCAGGTTTACCTGCAAGCCACAGTTGCGAATGCGGTTGTCGTCCTGCTCCCAAACAATGATGTTTTCCGCTTTGAGGCCCAAACCCAACAGCCGCTCTATGCAAATCTCAATGAGGGCCGTGGCCGTAGAGAGGGCCGGCCCAGCGATGCCGTTGGGTTTCAGGCCCACCCGCTCGTCGCTGGAGAAGTACTTCTCCCATGCTCGCTGGACGGAGGATTCTCCCGACAGTTCGAGCATCCCCTCGTCCAACATCTTTTCCAACACTGCTCGGTCCAAGCGGCGTTGCTCATCCTGCACCCCACTGTGTCGCACTATCACCACTTGGCTCTTGCCTGTAGGCGGGGGGACGGAAGGAGGTGAGACTTCGCTCACGGGAGCGGCGGGAGGAGGAGCAGGCTTTTTCCCACAACCGCCCAACAGTCCCAACCCCGCCACGGCTGCACCTTTCAAAAACTCACGTCGGTTCAAGCGTTCGCTCATGGATTTTCTCCCTGTAGTTCGGTACAGTTGCCCATGGACTACCACAGCCGGCGCTACGGCTTCAGCATTGTATTAGCGAAACGTCCTTCCATTCCTGCCCTGAGGGGAGAAAATTTTGCTGCCCCTCCTTGACATTTTCCCGGCCCTGTGATAAGTTTAGCATAGCGAAGGAGGAGAGAGAAGACCATGAAAATCGGGTTCATCATTCATCCTGACCTGCGCTCTCTGCCCTTTCGGGAGGTGGCGGAATGGGCACGGGAACACGGTTTTCAGGCGGTGGACCTGCCGGACGTAGATGACCAAACCCAGCGCGTTTGCGAGGAAGTGGGTTTGGAAATCGGGGCTCTGCACGCTCCCAGTGCTGTTTTTGACCCTGACCCCCACCGCCGGGCGGCGGGTCTGCAAGCGCTGAAGGATGCCCTCAGCAAAGCCGCCGACTACGGCATCCCTACGGTTATGACCCTGCTCCGACCCATGGACAAGAGCAAAGGCACGGCGGAGAACTTCGCCACCTGGGTTAAGGTCTATCCTGATGCTGTAGCCCACGCCGAGGACCGGGGAGTGAAAATTGCGGTCGAAAACTGCCCCTTCTTAGGTGAAAACCTGGCCTACTCGCCGGAAATATGGGAGGCCATGTTTAAGGCCATTCCTTCCCCTGCCTTGGGCCTGTGCTTTGACCCCTCTCATCTGGTCTGGCTGGGTGTGGACTACCTGCGAGCCCTGTACGAGTTCGGTGAGCGTATCTACCACGTGCACGCCAAAGACTGTGAGCATTTATCGGAGGGCCTGTACCGCTACGGTATCTTGGGCAAGGTGTTCCAAGCGAGGAACGGATGGGACACGGGTTGGTGGCGCTACCGCCTGCCGGGGTTGGGAGAGGTAAACTGGGCCCAATTCATCAGTGCGCTGGCGGAAGTAGGCTACGACGGCATCCTCAGCGTTGAACATGAGGACCCCGTGTGGGAAGGCTCAGAGGAGCGAACTAAGAAGGGCCTCATCCTTGGCCAGCGCCACTTGGCCCAATGGGTAGTGTAGAGCGTTCCTTCCTACTGAGTAGCGGCATCTGAGAGGTACTCGTAGTATTTTTTAACCAACTCCCGATACTCCGGGGGCACCTGCTCGTCCAGGGCGTCCAGGAAGCGTTGTTCGCGGGTGCGGGGAGCAAACCAAGAATCGCGGCGAACTTGAGTGCGTCCAGTGGCCTGGCGGGCGGTTTGCAGGGCCTCCACTACGGCCTTTCCCGTCCGCAGGGCTTCGTCTATTCGCCCCTGACGCAGGGCCTCTTCCCGCGCGCGCATGAGGGCTACCACCGCTTCCCAGGGAGGCGTTGGGTAGGAGAGCAAATCCAAACCCTGCCGCAACAGTTCCGCCTTCACCCGGAGTTTGGCCTGAGCCAAAGCCAAAGCCCGCCATTGTTGGAGCAGTTGCAGCGGAGCATCGCCGGGCAGGCCCCACTCACTCTCTCCGCTCTGTTTGCCCCCGCCGGTTGCCCCGCCGGTGGGGGAAGGGGTCTGTTCCGGTACGAACTGCCGCTCGAAGGGGTCCTTAGTTATGCGGGTCGGGGTCCTCCGCCCGCCCAGGTCGCCCCGCACGGTATCCTGCACCAATTCCCCGTGTGACCGGCCGCTGCGGCCCTCTCCGCTGCGTCCGGTCACGTCGGTGTCGTCCGGCAGGGTGTTGCCGGTCTTGCCCTTGGCGCTGAAGTTGCTGATGGGCCCGCCCCGCACCTCCCAGCCAGCCTCGAGGTCTGCCGTGGCCCAGTTGCTGCTCAAGTCCTCCGTCTGCTCGTTGATGTCCTCCTGGTCCTCGATGAGTTCGCCGATGAGGTCTTCCAGATGCTCGGGCAACTCCACCAGCGGAACCTCGTCTATCCCAGACAGGTCGAGGTCTTCCAACTCCCAGCGTACCGTGTCCGGCGTCTCCGGCAGCCACATTTCCAAATCTTCGAGGCGCTGCTGGAGTTGTTTCAGGGATTCGAGAATGCTCAAATCCGGCGGCAGGTGGATGGTCACATTCTCCAAGTCCTCCCTCGAGGCTTCAACCTCCTCGACTATCTCCTCCAACTGGGCCAGCAGTTGTCCCCCGTATTGGTGTGGCAACAAAGGTTTAAGGGCCTGACGCACCTCTTGCAGCAGTTCCTTCAGCCGCTGTTGGGAGGCGAGCACATCTGCCAACTCCTGAGCGTCCAGCCGCCGCAGTTGTTCCTGGGTGCGTTGCAGGAGTTCCCGTTTCCGTTCGATGAGGGCTTCCTCTAACTGCACCGCCTCCCGCGTGGCCCGCAAAGCCGTTTTTACCGCCTCCTGGGCCGTCCCAGGAGTGGGCGAGCGTCGGGAGGAACCCTTCTTCCCCGGCTGGCCCGGTGGGGTCGCGCCGGCCGCCGGCCGGGGCATGGGGGTCGCTGGCGTGGCTCCCTCCTTCGACTCGTCGCCGGGGCCGGAACCCTCACCAGCAGCACCTTCCCTATCCGCCCTTGCCCCACCCGGCAGGTGCAGCAGGCGTACCGAGTGGGTCAAGGGGCGCTCTTGGGAGTAACCATCACGGTCTAACAGATGGATTTGATACGTGCCCTCCCCCGTCACCGTGACCTGGACTTCCAACACCTCCGAGCGGATAAGTTGGGCCGGAATGAGAGGCGGCCAAGCCATACCTTCGGTCCCCAGTCCCGCAACCTTCGTCCCCTCAATACCTTCCACCTCCCACCGCAAGTAGGCTGCCTGTAAGGGTTTGCTGGCCACCGCTTGGATGGTAACCACCGTCCCCAAAGGGGCGAGGATGTCCCCGCTGCTGTCGGGAATGGTCTGGGGCGATAGTCCAGTTGAGGGCGGATAATGGTAGCGCAGGGTGAGGCGTTTGACGAAGGGCCGCCTTACGACTCGCAGGGTGTACACGGGTGACCGGGCATCCCCGGCCCGAACTTGATAGTGAAGCGTCTGTTTCACCGCCTCAAAAGTGAAAACAAACTTGCCCGCGGCCACGGCGGTCATCGCTTCTTGCTCCCATCGCCCCCCTTTCGCCCGGTAGCGCAGAAAGGCTGGTGGCACCTCTGGACGCGGGGACGGTTCTGATTTTTGCCCTTGCACCAGGGCGGCTACGGTAACCGGTTCGCCGTACAGGACGGTCCGATTGCCCGGCTGGACCTGCAAGAGGGTTTGGGTAAGGGGCATCACGGGCTTCCAGGGGTTCAGCAGGCGCAAAGCCGCGTTGTGGAAGTAAGTCGGAAAGGCAGCCGCATAGCCGGCCAGCAGACCGACCAACCCGGCGGCCACCATTACTCGCCGCCACAGGCGTTCCTTTGCCACCACGGGCGACAGGTCCAACCGCCGCACATGCTCCTCCGCCTCGGCTATTAACGCCTGCACCAACTCCCCCGACCAATCCTGTTCGGGCGGTTGGAGGGGTGAGGTGGCAACTCGCCCTTTCTCTCCCGTCCTTTGTCTCTCCTCCCTTGCCTTGGCGGTAGCAGGGGGATAGGGACCGTTGCTCAGTTGCACGGCGTTAATCAACCGGTTGTCCAATTCGGGGTAGGTTTGCTCCACCAGGGCGGCCGCCCACTCATCTCGCGGTCGCCAGAGGAGGGGCCAGAACACCCGGCGGACGAGCAAGGTAGCCCCCAGTCCGCACAGGGTCAGGAAAGTCGCCCAGCGCACGCCGCCGGGCAGGTGCAGTTCATTGTCCACCAGCATAGCTGTTAAGAGCAGGCCGCTTAATATGCTGACCAGCAGGGCACACCCCTCGCCGGCGGTTACCATTTTCCACCGCCGCTTCACCCAACTCAGCGAACGCCCCAACTGTCTTGGCAAGGGAAGAACGGAAACTTTAGCCATGTTTGGATTTCCCTCTTATTCACCTTTACCCCTACCAATCCCCGTTCACGTCCGACTTCCTCACTATAATATACCCCAAATGCTACCGTTTGTCAACTACACCCATTGCTGCCTTCTGCGCCAGGCCCACTCGCCCGTAAGCAGGACCACTACGGCCAGAAAGAGCCAGGGCGTCGCCCAGAGAGGTCGCTTCTCCACGCGGGTAGTGGCGATTTTCTTCTCCGGTATTTGGGCCGCTAAGGCTGCGGCCTCACTGGCCGGCAGGTAACGTCCGCCGGTCTTCGCTGCCAACTGGCGCAGGAAGGGTTCGTTGAGTCCCGCCCGTAGTAGTTCCCGCTCTTTGGCCCTCACTTTGGCCGGTGGCGCACTTGCTCGGCTGGCTCCCCGCAGGATGAGGGAAACTTTGTACTCTCCTGCCCGGTCGGGGAGAAAAGCAGTCTCGTACAGGCCCGGCGTGCCGGGTATGCGGGTGAAGGCCACCGTGGAGGTCTGCCCGGCGGGGTTGACGATTCTGGCCTGGGGCCGGGCGTGGTTCTCCGGCTGGTAGTCGCTCCGGTAGACGGCCACTTTTAGGGGAATTGTCTCCCCCACAGCCACTTCCCGCGGTACGGGATACAGTTCCAGGATGGGCGGGCCGGACGGCTCCTTCTCCTGGGGCGTGTACAGCCAGCGGAGGGCCTGTCCCCAGAACTTGGTGTAGGGAGTGTGACCGCCTCCGCCGAAGTCCCAATGCCAGAAACCCTCGGCGGCAATGAGCAGGGTCTTGCCCTTGCCGTAGTTCTGGGCGACGATGAGCGGCCTTCCGCCCGGCCCGACGGCCAGCACCGTAGCCCCTGGCTTGGGGGCTCCTAAGTGATAACCGACGTCCAACGCCGGCAGTCCAGCCACGCTGAAGCCGGAGAACACTGGATGGGTCCGGCCCCGCGAGGTGACGGAGAGGGAGAACTCGGCAGCCACTTTGCTTCCCCGGCCCCACTGCACGGGCAGGGCCCGGGCCAGGGGAGTCCTCCCGAACCCCATCGGCCCCAAACTCGTTGCCCCGCCCAACAGCACCAATCCGCCCCCCCGGTCGGCTACAAATCGGCGCAGGCTTTCCAACTGTTCACGGCTGAAATGCGTCCGAGCGATGTCGCCCAGAATGACCACATCGTAAGCAGCCAAAGCAGCGAGGGTGGGGGGGAAAGTCGGCCCTGCGGTCGGAGCATCCTGCTGGTAGAGTTTGTCCGGGCCCGTGTGAATCAGACAGGTCAAGCGGACGTTGGGGTCGGAGTTCAGAATGCGCCGCAGGAACTTGTAGTCCCAGCGCAGCCGTCCTTCAACGTACAGCACCCGTACTTTGGGGTCCTTAACCGTGAGGGTGAACATCTCCGTGTTGTTGTCCTTGTCCACTTCCCCCGGCACGGGCGCGACCAACAAGGCGTAGCGGTGAGTACCCACCCGGCCCGCGGGGAACTCCAGCGTAGCCCCAGCCGAAGGATGGGAAGGAGCCAGGTTGAGTTTCTGGCTCGCCAGCACTTGGGGGCCCTCCCGTAGAGTCAGGGTGACACTCGCCGGCTGAGCCAGTCCCCGGGCCCGAACCAGTGCCCGCACGCGCACCGTGCTGCCCGCAATGGCCGTTTGGCTCGTCGAAACAGCCACCAGGGACAGGTCAGGCGGCTCTTTCACCCTCTCCAAAGGCGTTCCCAGGCCCACGGTGTACACCGGCACTCCCAACTGCGCCGCAGCCTGCACCACTTGCTCCGGTGGATTGCAGTTCTCCGCCCCATCGGTGAACAGGACAATCCCGGCCAGATGCTTCGGCGGCACGTCCTCCCCGATGGCCTGCAAGCAGGCTTTTACATCTGTGGCCTCGCCCTCCGCCAGCAGTTTAAGGGACGAGGGGCGAGGAACGAGGGACGCCTGGGTGTCAAAACGGTACAGGCGCAGGCAGAATTTGCCGTTCCAAGCGGCGAGCAGACCGCCCTCGGATGAGGGACGAGCCCCCACCTCACTCCGGGGGAGAGGGTCGGAATATGAGGAGGGACCGTACAACAACTGCTCGGCCCAAGCGAGGCGGGAGCCAAAATCTTCGCTCGCGGTTGCTGGCAGGGACATGCTTTGGGAGGTATCCACGGCCACGGCCAAATAGGCGGGTTCGTAAGTGGTCATCTGCCGTTTGAGGATGGGTTTGGCCAGGGTGAACAACAAGGCCCAGAGGGTTAGCGCGCGCAGCAGGCCCAGTCCCGCTGCCAGGCGGGTGGTGCGTTCCGTGCGCACCTGGGCATAGGACAGAGCCGCGGCCAAGGCCAGAAGGCTGGCCACCAAACCCAACGTGCCCCACGACCAGCCAGAGCCGAACAGCAGTTTGACTTGGGTAACGGTGTTCATGATTTGCCTTCATCACCTTCGGCGTATGAGCCAGTTGGCCAGTACACCCTCTATTAACGCTATCAGCAGCGCGGTCAGGAGCAACCCGTCTTGCAGGTTTACCCCGTGCCGGGCCGCGGCCACCAGGGCGGACAGCCGCCGAGGGTCAGCAACGTACACCAGCGTCGCTTGGGGCAGTAGCCGCTTTAACTGCCGCCTGGAAATGGGCGTTAAATCCGATTCGCGCCGGTCGAGGTTCACCACTAAGAAATTGCGCCGCCGCTGAGAACCTCGCTCCCAGGTGACCCGATAAACTCCGGGAGGGAAGGGCTCCGCGGGCGAGGGAAGGCCGTCGGCCGCGGCCTGTTCTATTTTGGCCCCCTGCCACTCCTCCGGGAGGGAAATGGTTGCTCCCACCTGGTAGTACCCCAAAGCATCGTCCCGCTCGCTGAGGTAATAGACTAACTGGTGCAGGAGCGGCAGGTAGGTCCCGTGCAGCGGGAAGTCGTTCCAAGCCGTGTGCAGCGTGCTGGCAAACAGCAGCACTTTGCCCCGACCGTAAGACCTCTCCACCAGGGCCGGACGGCCATCGTTGAACCGCATTAACACGGACGTTTCGTCCCCTGTCCCTGGCGAAATATCGCTTCCCCGCGTCTTCCCTCCCTCGCCCCCCGGCCCTCGTCCCTTTGTAAGCAGGGTGAAGGTGCGGTAAAACTGCACGGTGGCCAAGCGGGCCCAAAAACGAGCCTCGAAAGCCCGAAACAGAGGATGTTCTACCTCCCCCTCGACCAGGGACAGTTCCTCCCCTTCGCTGACCACCGGTTGGCCCAGGACAGCCGGGAGCAATCCGGCCCCTTCCCGGAACAGGGCCGTATTGTAAAAGTCGGTCTGAACCTGGTCGCCCAAAGCAATAAGCACCCGTCCCCCTTGGGCGACGTAACGCTCCAGCGCAGCCACTGCTTCTTTCGTCAGCCGGGGCACGTCGGCCAGGATGATGGTTGCGTAGTCCTCCAAGTGGGAACGGGCGAGCACCTCCGGGCTGGCGGTGCGGGGAGCGATGCGGGCGGAAGGGGCGAAAGGGCGCGTCGGCCAGGGATTGAGGGCCACGCGCAGGTAAAAGGCCGGCCGCAGAAAAAGGTCGCGTTCCCGCGACCCGTCAATCAGCAGCACCGGCAGGAAGGGTCGCAGACTCAGGCCGAACCAGTAGCGGTCATCGGCGGGCAGGTCATCGGGGCCAATCTGCACCCGGCCGGTGTGCACCCCCGGCAGGGTGAAACGGTGGACAAAGGTCACCGTAGCCACTCCGTTCCGGGGGAGCATTACTTCCCGCTCCTGCACTTTTTCCCCATCCAGGTACAGGACTGCGGGTTCCCACACCGCCGGGCCGAAATTGCGCACCGTCGCCCGCAGCAGCAAGTCGCGCTGGAGCACCGGAGCTCCCGCGGCTACTTTCACTTCCGTCACCGCGCTGTTGGCTGCTCCCGGCCCGCCCACGTTCACCAAAAACACCGTCACGGTGGGGTCGGGCTTGAACCTGGCCGCCTGCCGTCGTAGGGCTTCCCACCCCACCTCCTGCAAGTCGCTGAAAAGGTAGATTTCCCGGTTGGCCGTTTTCACCCCGGCCAACTGGGCGTAACCCTCCTGCAGGGCCCGGCTCAAATTCGTCCCCCGAAAGGACACCTCTGCTGCTTTTATCGCCCGTGCCACCTCCTCCAACCGGGCAGTGAGGGCTCCTTGCTCCGGCCTTTCAACGCGGTCATTGACCAGGAACAGGACTGCTTGGTCGCCGGCTTTAAGGGTCTGCAAAGCCTGTTGGGCAGCCTCTTGGGCCTGCGTGAACACGGGTCGGTTGTTGCGCAGGCGGCCTAAACTATAGGAGTTGTCCAACAGCAGCACTGCACAGGTATTGCCACCCCCTCCCAACCGAGCGGCGGGAGTGAACTTCCATACCGGTCCGGCCAGGGCCAGGGCGAAGGCCAGCAGCAGCAACATGCGCAGGGCCAGGAGCAACCACTCCCGCAGACGCAGACTCCGGGCGGCTCGGCTGGCGGCGGGGCGCAGGAAACGCACTGTGCTGAACCGCACATGCCGATACCGCTGGCGGTGGAACAAGTGAATCAACACTGGAATGGCCACCGCCAAACAGCCCCACAGGAAGAGGGGGTTGAGGAAGGAAAGGGCGAACATGAGGTCACGGTCCTTTCGGATGCCGGCCTGGTTGAACCTCGAGGGCCCGGCTCAAACGGCCAGCGCCGCGGCCAGGGCACTATCCCAGTACAGGGGAGAGCCATCCTGGAGCACCAGGATGTTGCCGGCGAGGGCGGCCTCTTCTTTGGCCGGAATGGCAATCTGCTCACCGGCGACGGTGGGGATGGCCCGATAGCCGGCCCGCCGGAGGAACTCCGCTCGCTTCTGGGCGCGTTTTACATCGTGGAGGTCCACTACGGCCGAGATTTCCACCGCCAGCCAGACAGGAGGGGCCTCAGGCTGGTGGCGGGGCTGTCCGCTGAGCAACAGGTCCAACTGCAGGAAGTCTTTAATCTCAGCGGCCGAAAGATAGGGTTCCAGTTCGTCTTCCAAATCCTGAGGGGAAAAGACACGCACGCGTCGCAGGAGGGAGCCAAAATAAGCCGCAGCGCGCTGGTGATACCGGTGTTCCAGTTGCCAGCCCTTAAGGGCGGCGACGATGGTATTGGTGCGTTCCATAGCGGCCACCAGTTCCCTCATCTGGTATTCAGTGCTGGTCTGGGCCTCGATTAAGCGTCTTATCACAGTTTCCAACTTTTCCAGCCGCTCTTCGGTGCGCTGCTCAAACTGAGCCAACCG
>DTZQ01000354.1 GCA_012961305.1 Armatimonadota bacterium
CCACAGAATTTACCCCAAGGGAACCGGTTCCCTTTAGAACCCGCTTCCTGCTTCAACGACGGGGTGCTCGTAGACCGACCGCTTTTTGCCCGACCGGGGACCGGGGCTTTCTGGCCGGTCTCCAGTCCCCCGTCCCTTAACTCATTGGTCCTCACTTGTCATTATCTTATCCTACATTGTTGAACAGTTGTCAACCCCAAATTGCAAATTTTGGCAAAGGGCAGGTTACCGTTAACTCTTGTCAATCCCGCCGGGTTGTGGTATAATCCCGCCAGTAGACTTAGGAGGAGGACTGCATTATGCACAAAATTGCCGTCATTCCCGGCGATGGTATCGGCCCGGAAGTGGTACGGGAAGGGTTGAAAGTGCTTCAGGCAGCGGCAGCGAAGACCGGAATGGAGTACGAAATCAGGGAATTTGACTACGGGGGAGACCGGTATTTGCGTACCGGCCAGGTCGTTCCCCCCGACTTCCTGGAAATAATGCGCCAGTTTGATGCTATTTACCTGGGCGCGGTGGGCCATCCGGAAGTCAAAGTGGGCATTTTGGAGCGGGATTTGCTGCTCACTTTGCGCTTCGGCCTCGACCTGTACGTCAACCTGCGGCCGGTTAAACTCTACCCCGGGGTGGAGACGCCGCTGAAGGACAAAGGCCCGGGGGAGATTGATTTCGTGGTCGTGCGTGAGAACACGGAGGGCCTCTACTGCGGCGCGGGCGGGTTCATGCACCGCGGCTTGCCGGAAGAAGTGGCAGTCCAAACCATGCTTTACACCCGCCGGGGTACGGAGCGAGTTATCCGCTATGCCTTTGAACTGGCCCGCAGGCGGAACCGCCAGAGGAAGGTCACCCTGGTAGATAAGGCCAACGTGCTTACCTACGGACACGACCTGTGGCAGCGGGTTTTCCAGGAGGTCGGGGAGGAGTACCCGGAGGTGGAGAAGGACCACGCCTATGTGGACGCCTGCTGCATGTGGATGGTGAAGAACCCGGAATGGTTCGACGTGATTGTGACCTGCAACATGTTTGGGGACATTATCACCGACCTGGGGGCCATCATTCAGGGCGGAATGGGAATAGCCGCTTCGGGCAACCTTCACCCCGGCCAGGTCTCCATGTTCGAACCCATTCACGGCTCCGCGCCCAAATATGCCGGAAAGAACGTCGCCATGCCCCTTGCAGCCATCTCTGCGGCCCAGATGATGGTGGAGTTTCTGGGCGAGGAGGAAACCTCCCAGCGCATGGAAAGGGCCATCGTTCAGGCCCTCAGCAGCGGCCGCATTCGCAGCCTGGATGCCAGCAGCGGGCATCGCACGGATGAAATTGGAGATTTGGTGGCCAGTTACGTTTAAGGCCGGAAAATGTACTGACAAAAGGGGCGGCATGTGACCCATCCTCGGCGGGGCCGGCGCCGCGCCTGCGAGCGCGGATAGACCTCAATGCGATACTCCGAAGGCAGCGGGGCCCGGGCCGCCATCCACTCCTGAAACAGTTCCCCGAACCGCTCGGCCATGGCCTCGCTGCCATATACTAACAGTTCCTCCAATCCCAAGAGGCACGCACTTTCCCCCTCTCGGTCCCACAGGCCGTAGGCTCCCCCCGGCGGCAGGCCGTAGGTCTCCCCCTCCAAAGGCGGGGCGACGAACACGGCCCGCGGGTCGGCAAAACCCAGGAAGAAGACGAAAGAAAAGCGCACCAGTCCCTCCCGGGAACCCACCATTTCCCTCCAGGGCACCGGCCGGGAATCCAAGGGACAGGAAAGTACCGGCACCAGTTCCGAAGGTTCCTCCAGCAGAATCTCCACCGGCCCGCCCTCCCCGTAGGTGCCTTGGAGGCGCATGAAACCGTACCAGTTTATCAACTGGCCCACCAGTTTGTCCTTCTGCTTGCGGAACTTAAAGGCTGGGTCGCTGCGGGGGAAAACCCGCAGGAGCACCACTAAAATCCCCCCCTCCTTCAACTGTTCTATCCAATGGGGTGACACGTCGGAACAACTGGCGGTGGTGATGATGCGGTCATAGGGAGCGCGGCGAGCATAGCCCTGTCCCCCGTCGCCGGTAATCACCCGTACTCGTTCAAACCCCGCCCGTCGAAGGTGGCGGCGTGCGGCCCGGGCCACTTCCTTTTGAATATCTACGGTGACCACTTCGCCCTCTTCCCCCACCAGGTAGGCCATCAGCGCCGCATTCCAACCGGTTCCGGCCCCGATCTCCAGCACCCGCATCCCCGGTTTCAATTCCAAGGCCTCCAACATTCCCGCCACTACGGCTGGTTGGGAACAGGAACTGGTCGCCCGGTCGCCTTCGTAGTGGGTAACCAGCACCACATCGCGGTAAATGTGCTCCAGCACCTCCCTGGAGGGCCGGCGGTGGTTCACGTGCAGTTCCCGGCGCGTCTCTCCCTCCTCCACGAAGAAATGGTCTAAAAACAGGCGGCGGGGTACGGCCCGCAGGGCCTCCTCTACGGCTGGGGCTCGCACCTCCTTTAGCAGCAACAGGCAGTCCACCAGCCGGTTCAGCAGGCACTTTTCCTCCTCTGGAAGGGATGCCCCCATGGCCCTCTCCTCAAAACTTGATTTTCTGCCGCCGCATGGCTATGCTCAGAAGCAGCCCAACGGCGGTCAAGTTGGTCAGCAGGTTGCTACCCCCGTAACTGAAGAAAGGCAGCGGCAGCCCCGTTACCGGCATCAAACCCACGGTCATCCCGATGTTAACGAACACGTGGAAGGCCATCATGCATACCAGTCCGGTAGCGATAAACCGCCCGAAGTCATCTTGGGCCAAAAGGACGATGCTCAAACCCCGCCAGAGCAGCAGCGCATACAGGAACAGCAAGGCCGCCCCGCCCGCCAGGCCCCACTCCTCGCCCACCACGCTGAAGATGAAATCCGTATGCCGGGCCGGAATGAAATGCAATTGGCTCTGCGTTCCCTGGGTGAGCCCCTTGCCCCACACCTGCCCGGAGCCAATAGCCACCTTTGATTGGATGAGTTGATAACCTCTGCCCCGGGGGTCGGCCTCGGGATTGTACAGCATTAGAAGGCGTTCCTTCTGATAGTCCTTGAGGACGTCAAAATGCCACATCAAGGCAAAACTGGCCAGCCCACCTAAGAACATCAGCAGCAAATGCACTCCCCGGGCCTCCGCCACCCAAAGCATGCCAAACCAGAAAAACAGAAAGGTCAAAGCCGTACCCAAATCGGGCTGCTTGACAATTAAGGCCATAGGTACTAATAGGTGCAGGAAAGCCTTTAACACGGTACGCAGGGAGCCGATTCGCTCCCCTTCCTGGGCCAGAAACAGGGCCAGGGTCACGATGACCGCAATTTTTGCGAACTCCGAAGGCTGCAACCGAAAGGGGCCCCAGCCAAGCCACCGCTGCGAGCCGCCGCTGACCTTCCCCACCACTAACACCAGCATCAACAGAAGGAGGTTGCCCCAGTAGATGAGGCGTGTGTAGTGGGCCAATTGATGATAGTCCACCCAGGAGAAAAAGAACAGCACCAGTAAGCCCACACCCAACCACAGGACTTGTCGCTTCACGAAATGGTAGGGGTCGCCGCCGGTCAACTTACCATCGTTACAGGTGGCGCTGTAGATGAACACCAAACCATAGACCACCAGGCCCAAGGTCAGCACTATTAGCGGCCAATCCAAATAGCGTAAGAGACGGTGGTTAAACATTGAAATCTTCCCTTTTAGGTTTCCATCCCCGCCGTTTGGCCCTTTTGAGCCGGTCGAAGGAGGAGGCCGATACGCCCTTCGGCTTCTCCTCCCGCGGGGCGGGGACAGGAACTTCTTCGGCCGGCGCCGCGGGCGGAGGGGGAAAGGACGAGCCGCCTTCTTTAGAGCGTTCAGGAGTGGGCTTGCCCGCCGGGGGAGCCGGTCGGCGGGACAGACGGGCAGCCAGGCGGGCTTTGCGCTGGAGCAGGCGCTGGCGA
>DTZQ01000355.1 GCA_012961305.1 Armatimonadota bacterium
CCAATCAGGTCGGCCATGACGGAACTGTTGCCGTGGGCGATGTTGGCGAAGGGGCCCGCGTGTACGAAGGCCGGTGTGTTTTCCAAGGTCTGCATCAGGTTGGGCATAATCGCGTCCTTCATCAGGACGGTCATGGCTCCGGCTACATCCAGGTCCTCAGCAGTGACGGGCTCGCCATCTCGGTTGGTGCCAATGACGATGCGGCCCAGTCGTTGGCGCAAATCCTGCCAGCCGGTCGTCAGGGCTAAGATGGCCATGACCTCCGAAGCCACAGTGATGTCAAACCCCGTTTGGCGCGGGCGGCCATCCTCTTCGGTGCCCAGACCCACAATCACCTGCCGTAGGGCCCGGTCGTTTACATCCACCACCCGATTCCAAGTGATGCTGTAGGGGTCAATGTTCAGCCGGCGCAGGCCCCGCGAGGCCAGTTGTTCATCACTCAGCCGGTCTTCATGCATGATGCGAGCGTCAATAGCCGCAGCCAACAAATTGTGGGCCGCTCCTACGGCATGGATGTCCCCAGTCAGATGGAGGTTAAAGTCCTCCATGGGGACCACCTGGGAGTACCCCCCTCCTGCCGCCCCCCCTTTAATGCCAAAAGTCGGCCCTTGAGAGGGCTGGCGAATACAGGTGAACACCTTCTTGCCAATGTAGGCTAAAGCCTGACTCAGACCAATGGTGGTCACCGTTTTACCCTCACCCAGGGGCGTGGGGGTAATGGCAGTTACGTCAATGTACTTCCCATTGGGCCGTTCTTTGAACCTCTCCAATACGTCTAAGTGGACCTTGGCCTTGTACTTACCGTAGAGGTCCAGGTCATCCTCCTCCAGGCCCACCGATTCGGCAATCTCCAAAATGGGCTTTAACTTAGCGGCTTGGGCAATTTCCAGGTCGTTGAGCATGACTCCTCCTTTCCTTCAAAGGGCATTTAGGTTATTTATATCCCACGAAGTTCGTCTTGTCAATAGCCTTTGCAACTAATTAGCCAGCAAAATCGCCGTTCCAGACAAGAGAAAATATGTCGAAAATTTCGACCTCACTCCAACTGAACCCGCTGTCCGTCTTTAGGGCAGACCAGGAACCCCTCCTCCCAAAGCGAAAACTTTGCGTAAAATTACTTAATGCACGCCTGAGCGTTTCCCAGGGGGCATCGCAAAACCGTCCCATCTTCGAAGGTTCTGCCTGTCGCTTTCCTCGACAAGTCGGGACAAAAATCCGACAAAAATGAACTTGACCCCCACTAAATTCTTTGGTAAAATTGAGAGCAAGGAGGTCTGGTCTTGGAGGGAAGTATGGATGGACCCCAAGAGGTTTATATTCTCGCTTTGGATGGTGTCTTTATGGGGGTTGAACCTTCCATCGCCACCAGGGTTCGGGCAAGAGGAACGGCATTCCTTTATCGTGGAGGAGGCCGATGCCACTTTGGCGCTGCGCTTGTTTGCAGAGGAGCAAGGGTTGGGCTTAGTGGGACGCGACCTGCCTGGGGCCCGCCGTAAGGTAACCTTTTCTTTCGCCACCCTGGAGGAGGGTTTGAGTTTTTTGGCCGAAGCCTACGGGATTGAGGCTACCCTTTGGCGCAACTTAATTTTGGCTGAGCCGGTGGAGTCCCCCAAAGATTTGCCCCGTCGTTTGCGTTCCTCCATCCCTCCCCAAACGGCTACCCTTCTGTTTCGCAGGCCTGATGACGGCACCGTGGAAGCCGAGGGCTTTACTTGGGTCATTGAGGCGGTGCGGGTTCTGAGGGAAAATAGAGCGGAAGGCCGAGGCATTTTGGAGAAGGCTGCCTATTGGATGGCGGCCCCTGAACTGAACTCTTTGCTTCGGCAATGGGACTGTCTCCAACGGGGTGTCACCCGGGCCCTAATTATCGGACGCAATACGGTCTGGGGGCGCAGGCTTATCTGGCGGGAGGAAGACCCCTGTGAGCAGCATTTGGTACTTGTGGCTCCTGCTTCTGGTCTAAAGGAAGGAGAAGAACCCCTTTCCCTCTCCTTTCACGCTCCCCAATATGACCGTTTCGCCCGGGCCTTAGCGGAGGAAAGAGGCCTTATTTCCCTGGGGGAATACAAACGCCGTTTGGTCGCCGCGGCTAAGGTAGGGGAGGGCCCCTTGTTAGATTTACCCGCCTATGAAATGCCCATTACCCTAACGGTGGAAGGCGAAAAAGCCTGGGCCGAGGCCCTGGCGCATCTCTCGCAAATGTGTCGCCCTGTGCAATGGAATAAAGCGCTATCGCCCGGGCGGTTCTCCGTGGTCGTCGAGAACGTAGAGGCTGGCACGCTGTTAATAGCGCTGGCGCTTTTAGCCCGCGGGGTCCTCTTAGATGACCCGGAAGGGCTAATGATAGATATACCGGTTACGGTGATGGAGAAATTGACGGTTGCTTTACCTTTGTCCTGGCGCACCTGGGCGTCAAGTACCACGGTGGAACGGGACCTGGCCAAGCAGCGTCTGGTAAAGCAGTTGTGGCCCTCTCTTTCCCTGGGCGGAGAACGCCGGAATACTCACCCGCCCCTGCCCATCTCCGCCCTGGAACCTGCCCCCCGCGCCCTGGTACGTGCGCTGTTAGAAGTCAGCCTGGCCAGTTTGTACCGTCGGTGGACGGAAAATCTGCCCGACCGAAGCGGCCGGGTGCCCTTGTGGTTGTACGAAAGCGAAGAACTTGGCTGGTACGAGTTGGCCGCTCCTGGCCGCAGCGAGTTTCTCATGGGTGAACTCTATGCCCCGTTGAAAGGAATTAACCGCGAGAGGTGAGCCAAGATGAAGTTAGGAACCTTCATATCCGCAGGTCCGACCGCCTTCTGTCGGGGAGTGAGAAGCGGGTTCTTGTCCCCCAAGCAGGCGACTGGACTTATGATGGGGAGCCTAATGGTCCTTTTGAGCACCATAGCCGGACCTGCATCCCCGGCCACCTATCACTTGCAAGTAGAAGACCTTACGCTTCCCCAAACTCTCCACCAGGCCCAGGAGAAGTATGGGCTTAACTACTTGGTGGTGAATCCTCCGGCTCGCCGCCTAACAGAAACCTTCGAGGCGGAAAAAATAGAAGAACTGGGCCAGCAGTTGGCGAGGGCCTATGACTGTGCGGTGGTAACCGTTCCCCCTCTCCTCATTGCCGCTCCTGGTGACCCCTCGGTCCAGATGCCGTTGAGACCTTTCGGGGAATCTCTTGCCCAATTGCTTCGCCAACGGGCCTCCCAACTGCTTCCCCCTGACCTCTCGCCGGAGGAGTTAGACGTTAAATCGCTGGGGTGGGAACTGCTGAAGGAAATCTGTGGCGGTGAGCCTCCTAAACCTGGCGACCAGCAGGATTTGGTAATTCCTTACCAAGTGAGGGAACCTGAAAGGGTGAAATACTTACAGGCCTACTACCTGCAGACGATGGCTAAGAACGTGCAAATGGCTACCGCTCCCGCCCGTGCACTTCCCACGCGTTTGCCCCACTATATTGAATTGAAAAAAAAACGTTTGTACGCGGAACGCTTTGAGCAATATCGCCTGCCCATAGGGTCTGTTTTGCCCGAATGGCAGAAAATGATGACCCTAAGGCAAAGAATTCCTTTTGGGCACTGGGAACATGACCTGGCACCGCGGGCGGTACAGAGGGTCTCAGTTATATTGGGGCTACCCGTTACCCTGAGGAGCACCGGGGCTCTAAGTTCCTTGCTAAAGGGCCTGGAGCAAGTTGGTCAGGTGCAAATCGAGGCTGACCCCGCGCTGGCCGCCCAACCCTGCTTCGCTTCCTTTCGTGACTGCCCCCTCTGGATAGTACTGGATGCCCTCTCCATAGCCACGGGACGACGCTGGTTTCCCCAGGTGGACGCGGAACGTTACCGCCTGTTAGAACCAGAGGAACAGTTGGTGGGGGAAGCCTTTGCTCTGGCCCATCCTGTCCTGAGGCTGGACGGGCTGTCTGTGCTCCGCCGGGGTGAAGGACAGGGAGGGGGCGTTTTCACTTTGTTGTGGCCCGCTTTGAGCGAACCCCAGCGCAAGGCTTTGCGGGCCGGTAAACGCCTGAAGTTCGCTTCTCTGGAGAAGGAGACGCAGGGCCTGATTCGGCACTTCCTGCGCATCCACGCTCTGGAATCAATATTTGCCCAGTTGGACAAATTGGACTACTTCCTCCCGCAAAAGGCAGTGCAAGGCAATTTCTGCCTGGGACGACGGGGTGACGTCCAGATGAGCATAGCGGTGAAACCCGATGCTCACCATGCCTTTTGGCTGGAGCCGCCCAGGGATATGACGATAGAAGAATGGTTTGCAGAGCGGAAGCGAAGGGCTATATCCGTAGAACAGGAGAAAGTGCAAGGTATATATCAGAATCCCCGCCGCTCTGTCCAGGCCTCAAGGCGCAACTATGGCACCCGCAACGCCACCCTCAGCCGGATGAGGGTTAACCGCAAGATGTGGGGCCGGTTAGTAGCCGGCCCCCCGGAGGAATAGGTGTCCCTAAAAGAAGGGAGGTGAAACAAGGTGGATGGTAGGCACGGGTTGCTGATTGGGGGATTGGGGTTAGTCTTATCCGTTTCCCCAGCCGCCATCGGCCCCGCAGTTGCCGGCGTAGGGACAGGAGCGGTTGCTACGGCTCAGGGCCCAGAAGGAGTCTATTATGTAGGTGACGAGATAGATATTTTCGCTCGTGGCCGTGCTTGGGCTGACGCAGA